>JASFIX010000489.1:0-3999 GCA_050122435.1 Desulfobacterales bacterium | reverse complement strand
ACCACTTCTATTAAATATGAGCATCTATTGACGAATTATCCAGAAATAGTGCAATATGGCTTTATTCGTTTAATTTTATGCTTATAATTGAACTTTAGGGCCTTTTTTAAGGACTTTTTTAAATTTTCAGGAACAAAAAGCTGATGAAAATAAACACACGAATAATTTGTCTGGTGGTCCTGATAGTCGCGCTTTCTTCACCGGTCACGGCGGTCACTGATTTAACCGAACTGGTAAAAATCATCCAACCGGCAGTAGCCACTATCGTTGTCTATGATGTCAATAACAATATAGCCAATCTGGGTACCGGATTCTTCATTGATAAAACCGGAATTCTAATAACCAATCATCATGTACTCGTGGGAAAATTCAGTGCTGAAATCAAAACTGCCGACGGCAGCACCTACCCCATAAAAACAGTGATCGCCGAAAATCCGGCAACTGATTTGATCAAAGTCAGGGTCGACATTCCGCCCGAAAAGATCCACTCGTTATCTGTGAGCGCTGAGCCGCCGCTGGTGGCTCAGCACGTGATTGTTGTGGGCAGTCCGATGGGACTCGAACAATCCGTCAGTGACGGGATTGTTTCTTCGGTGAGGGAAATACCGGGTCTGGGGACCTTTTATCAGATGTCCGCCCCGATATCCCCTGGTTCAAGCGGCAGCCCGGTTGTCAATCTGCAAGGAAAAGTTGTCGGTGTGGCAACCTTTCAATTTTTGCAGGGTCAAAATCTTAATTTCGCCATAGCGGGCAATTCCATCCTGGACCTGAAAAGCGATAAACCCGGCCAATCACTCTCGGAATGGACCTTCAAACAAAGCAACCAAAAGTCGCGATTGGCCGAGGAAATGTGTCGCAAAGGATTCAGTTTTTCGATAGGCGGGCAGGATCAGAAAGCTCTCGAATATTTTAAGATGGCAACCGAAAATGACCCGAACAGTACGACGGCATGGTATGGCCTGGGATATTGTTACGCCGGCAAGGATTCCCAAACGGATGCCATCGAAGCGTATAAACAAGCCATTCTGACAAATCCGACAAACGAAATTTCCCACTTCCATCTGGGAAATTACTACTTCAAAATCGGTCGCTACAATGAGGCGATTGAAACATACAAACTGGTCGTTTCGATAAATCCTAAATTCGAAGCCGCGTATTTTAAAATCGGAATGATTTACAATAAGGTGGGCCGGATTGAAGAGGCAAAAAAAGCATTTCAAAATGTGGTTGACCTCAATCCGCAATCAAAAACAGCCTATTATAATATCGGTGTGGCTTCCACAAAACTTGGCCAATTTGAACAGGCCGTCACCGCATACAATAAAGCAATCGATATCCAGCCGGAATTTGTCGAGGCCCTTTTTAATCTGGGTATTGTCTACGGCGAGCTCGGCAACATTCAGGATGAAATGGATGCCTATAAAAAAGCCATCCGGGTTAATCCGGATTTTATCCCCGCCCATTACGCCATGGGGCAGGCCTATTTAAAACAGGGAGATAAAAGCGCTGCCCTGGATGAATATAAAATCCTTAAGAAACTCGATAGCGAAATCGCCGACAAACTATTTAAAGAGATTTATCGCTGAGACACAATTTATGATGCAAAAAAACGAAAAATACATCCATCTGCCAAATCGGGGGGATCACAACTGTTTCGGTTGCAGTCCGGTGAATACATCCGGCCTACAGATGACTTTTTACACAAACGAGACTGCCGTATACTCAAACGTTACGGTACCAGAACATCTCTGCGGTTGGAATAACCTGGTTCATGGTGGCGTCCTGAGCACGATTCTGGACGAAATCATGAGCTGGTCCGCTATTTATTTGCTCAAACGGGTTGCCATGACAAAATCCATGAATGTCGATTTCCTCAAACCGGTATATGTCGGAAATTTATTGAAAGCTGAGGGCAAGGTTTTGGATCAAAAAGGCAAACACGAGGCTTTAATGGAAGGGCGACTCTATAATAAAGATGATGTTTGCTGCGCCAGCGCCACCGCAACATTTGCCGTATTTTCGCCGGCTGTGGCCAAACGGCTGAGCATTACCGATAACGAATCGTTGAAATGGTTTGAGCAAATTTTCGACCTCAAATAAGTCAAATGGAGTGTTGGAGTACTGGAGTACTGGAGTAATGTAAATGTAAGGAATCATATCTCCCACTCAAACCATTACTCCATCACTCCAATGCTCCATTACTCCGGTTTCAGTACCGATGAGCAAATTTGATCAACCAGAATATTCTGATTCCCACGGGCCAGCGTAAAAAGCTGCGCGTCCGATCGTTTTTTGAGCGCTGCAATGAGTCCACCGCCTTTTTGGGCAATGGTCGCAATCAACTGTTTTTCAGAGCCTAATACATCCTTGATAATTTCTGCAAACCGATCAGATAAACATTCCATCTTGCCGATTTCATCGATCATGACCGGACCGGTTTGCGGGTCTATCCAAGGTATGCCGTTTAAAAAATCCTCAAATCCGATAACATCAACACCGTATTTTCCCACCCGAAAGCCGGTGCGAAATTCCACATGGGCAAGTATACCGCTTCTCCCATCGAAACCCTTGAGGCTAAAGCCCCGGCGTGTCCCACCCTTTCGAATTTCAGCGGTGTAAAAACCAACCGGATTCAGGTACTGCAATTTATCAGCCAGGCGCCGAAAAAGCGTCGTCTTGCCCGAACCCGGAGGGCCGGTAATCAGAATGGGTCCCCTACTGTTCACGATTTCCCTCTATTCAAGTTACAGATGTAAATAGGTGTCAGGTGTCAGGTTTCGGGTGTCAGAAAACAAATGACAGAATGCGGAATCCGACAATCCTAGCGTCATAACGTTCGCAATCCTGACACCTGAACACTGACACCTGACACCTACTACTATACCAGCAGATGCACATTACCGAGCCGTACATTATTGAGTCCCTGATCCCGAGCAGCCTGGAGGCATTCATTCGCCATCATTTTTGATGTCACAGGCATATCAGACATGAGAAATTGGGGATGAAAAGCAAGCAGACTGTAGGGAATATCCGGGTTGAGACCGGCAATGAACCCGGCGATAGCGGCGACTTCTTCGCGGTCGATATATCCCGGCACCAGCAGGGTGTTGGCAATCAGCGGCGGCGGGAAAGGCCGGCGGTCAATTTTTTCGGCTGCCCGGGTAAAATTCTCCAGGGTGCGTTGATTGGTAACACCTGTAAGGGCAACATGCAGTGATGGGTCCCGGGCCTTAAGGTCGAACTTCACACAGCCGCCGGATTCAATCGCAACATCCAGCATCTGCTCAAGCAGGTTCGGATTGACTGAACCATTGGTTTCCCAGCAGATTCGCAGGATCCGGCCGGCAGCTTTTTCCCGGGCCTGCTTGGCAGCTTTTAAGGAAAACGGCATTTGCGGCGAAGGATCTCCACCGAAATAACAAATACAGGATGTCCGCTCATCAACATCCGCCACCAATTCCTCTAAGGTTCGATGAGGCGCTGCAAATGTTTCATTTCGAAAATGCCAATTCTGGCAAAACAAACAGTTAAATGAGCAAGCTTGAAAAAAAACCGCCAGATTCTTAAAACCGGTTTCAGCCCCGCGACGATTGGCATATTTAGGATAACCGGCACCGGTTCCACCGGGGCAGACCCAATCAGCAACGCAATTCGTCGGCAGGAAATCATGGTACCATGAAAGCTTGCCACGGTCAGAAGAAACCCCAAACAAACTACCCTTTCGGTTACGACGCAAACCGCAATAGCCGGTCTCATCGTCAGCCATGCGACAGCGGTTCACACAGATATTGCAGGATATACTCTCTGAGCTCTCCGGTGGGAGTGGCGGCAGCCCAAATTCCGCCCGGCTTTGGTGGTGGGCCCGTGCAGAAATCTTTAGCGCTTCCCGTGGCTGTCGGCGAATACATGCTGTGCAAACTCCCAGGGCGCCGGAAATGTCTGGTGAGTTTCGTTCGCATAATTTGCATTGTGCCATAGACTTAGGTTCAGAGGTTCTGG
>JASFIX010000488.1:0-4006 GCA_050122435.1 Desulfobacterales bacterium | reverse complement strand
TTAGACTGGCTGAACCGTACTTAAAAGTAAGGGATGATTTTCTTCATACCCGGGTTGCGCATCAATACGCCGTGTATCTCCTTGAAAAAGAAGTGGGCGATAAAAAGATCGTTGAACCCGCCGTTATTCTTCACGATGTTGGCTGGTCCCAGCTAAGCCCCGAGGAGATAAAGATCGCCTTTGGCGTCCATGCCAAAGGCGAAAAAGCAAAACAGCTCAATCGTATCCATGAACTAGAGGGGGCCCGGATTGCAAGGGAGATTCTCACCAGCCTGGATTATGATGGATCATCCACCGATGAGATTGCCCGTATTATCGAAAGGCATGATTCCGGAAAAAATCCGCAGACGATTGAAGAGAAACTGGTCAAGGATGCCGATAGACTTTGGCGTGTTTCCAAGATTGGATATTACCATGAGATGGAACGACAGAATACAACCCATGAAGTCAGATACCGTTTTTTAATCCAGAATATGGGTAAATGGTTTTTCACCAAAACCGCCAGGGAGTTGGCAGATAGGGAACTTCAAGCGCGTGTCAAAGAATATTCACATGTCCAAAAATTTTAGTGGTTAATGGCAGAGAGATTTTAAAATGGAAAGCGATTTACAGTTGAAATTGTTAACTTCTAAAGAGATAGAGACCATTTATGAAAAGTGCCTTGAGGTGTTGACAAAGAAAGGAATGAAGATTGATCATCCGCATGTCTTGAAAATGCTGGACAAAGCGGGTGCACGGGTTGATTTCGAAAGTCGCCAGGTTAGGTTCCCTAGGGACATCATCGAATCGGCACTGGATAATGTGCCGCCCTGTTTTCTGCTGGCGGGCAGAGATGAACGCCATGATATGGTTCTCCCTGACCCCAACGGGGCCTTTCATGTCCGCAATGGTTCAGGTGCTTTTAGATATTTCGATCCCGAATCGGATGTGTTCCGCAATGTAACCTTGGCAGATGTAAAAATCTGTGCCCAATTCGTGGAAGCCCTGGACGAAATAAGCTTTTGCGCCTTTCCGTCTCCTACAGATGCACCGAAACAAACCGCCGATATCCATGCGCTCAAAGTATTATTAGAAAATACGTCCAAACATATAAATGTTCAGCCCTACAGTGCCGAAAGCGTTGAATATCTTTTAGAATTGGCCCAGGTTATTGCCGGATCTGCGGCTCTTAACAAACGGCCTGTCATCAGCTTAAGCCCCAACGCTTTCACACCCCTCGGTTTAAAGGCCTATGACGTGGAGGTCATTCTTCAGTCGACGCGTCTTGGCGTGCCGATACATTGTTGGAGCCTGCCCAGCGCAGGGGCGACTTCCCCGATCACTATCGCCGGAAGCATCCTGTTGATGGGAGTCGAAATATTATGCATGATCGTTTTGAGCCAGTTGTTACAGCCCGGTACGCCTGTTATCGCCAACCCGTTTCCCTTTACGACAGACATGGCAACTGGAAATAGCCTCAATTCAAGTGTTGAAGTTTCGCTTACGACAGCAGCTTCAGTTGAATACATAAAGCATGCCTACCACGTTCCGGTTCATACATATGGGTTTGGCACGGATTCTCCGGTAACAGATTGTCAGGCATCGACAGAAACAACACTAAAGGGACTGATGGCGTCTTTGGCGGGTGCCGATTTGTTAAGTGGAGCCGGGATGGTCGAATCTATCAATGGGTTCAGTCTTATTCAATTATTAGTTGATCATGACCTTGTGGGGATTTTAAGACGTCTCAACAAGGGTGTAAAGGTTGATGATGATACCTTGGCCTGGAAAGAAATTCTGAACACTGATCCGGGCGGCCATTTTCTTGAAAGGAATCATACTTTTGAACATTGCCGTGAAGCATTGCGCCCTAAATTTTTTATCCAAAAAGAATGGGAAGTATGGAATTCAGAAGGAAAGAAGGATCTATATGCCCGTGCTTTTGAAGCGTACAAAGTAATGAAAAATAGTTTGCAGCCGCATCCGTTACCCGAGGATGTTCGTAAAGAACTGGACCTGATCGTAAAAAAAGCTGATGAAAAACTGGTAAAATAGCGATATTGGCAAGAAGCGCAGTGGGAGATTTTGAATGGAGAATCAGTGCTATCGAGTGGATAATCGATAGCAGAAAGTGATGGAAGTCATACCACAATTGAGTGACCACCGAAAATAGGGGGTAAGCGCCTGGAGGTTTTTATGCCGCATATACTAGGATCCAACGAACTGCTGGAGGATGTTCATAAAAGGGAATTGTGCATCGGCTGCGGCGCCTGTGTAGATATTTGTCCCTATTTTAAAAATTATAGAGGCAAGACGACCCAGCTGTTTCCGTGTACCCTGGAACAGGGCCGATGTTATGCCTATTGCCCTAAAGCCGAAGTTGATCTGGATGCGCTTTCACAGCAGATTCGCAGCGTGCCCTATGACGGTAGCCCCTTGGGCGACTATCGGGAAGTGCTGGCCGCCCGGGCAGGGGGCAAAATGAAAAAGGGTGGGTTTCAATCCGGCGGCACGGTTTCGGCCTTGATTGCCTTTGCCTTGAAGACCGGTTTGATCGACGCTGCCGCGCTAACAGACCGCAAGGATTTGATTCCGGTACCGCGCATCGTGACCGATTGGCAGGATGTTGCGCAATATGCCAGCTCGAAATTCATGGCCGCCCCCACCTTATCTGCGGTAAATCTGGCCGTACGGCAAGGCTACCAGAGCATCGGGGTCGTGGGAACCCCCTGCCAGATGGTGGCTGTGGCCCAGATGAAGTCCAACCCCATGGGAAAAGAAGCCCATCAGGTTCCGCTGTCCCTCACAGTGGGATTGTTTTGTAACTGGTCCCTGGATACCCGGGAGTTGATTGATTTGTTGTCTGAAAAACTGGATATAACCGGTATCGTGGGGATGGACATTCCGCCGCCTCCGGCGAATGTCCTGGTTCTGGATACAGGGGACGGTAGGGTGGAGATTTCGCTTTCCGAAATCAAACCGCTGATTCCGCATACCTGCTTTATCTGTCCCGATATGACCTCTGAGCTAACCGATATTTCGGTGGGCATGTTTGAAGGGCGGCCGGGATGGAACACCTTGATTTTGCGTTCCGCCGATGGTGTTGAACTCGTCGAGCACGCCCGCAAGGAAGGATTTCTCGAAACCGAGGACTTTCCGGCAAAAAATCTGAAACATCTATCCCGGGCAGCGGCCGATAAAAAAGATCGATCTCTACGAACGCTGATCCGCAGGGAATTGATTAATAACAAAGGGGAAGAACGCGCTGCGGTGCGAATACCGCCGAAAGTTGTCGATAAAATTTTAAAGAAAGGTTAGCCTGTTAGCCCGTTGAGCCCGTTGCCCGTTAACAAATGGAAACTAAGATCCTTTTAACCGGCCAAACGGGAAACGGGCAAACCGGCTAACCCGAGTATTTTTTAACGGAGGCATAATGTCGATAATATCGCTGGGCCGGGAAGGGGAACGGCACCTGGTTATGGGCAACGAGGCCATCGCCCGCGGGGCTCTGGAGGCCGGTGTCAGTGTCGCGACCGGTTATCCCGGGACCCCATCATCCGAAATCATCGAAACCCTGGCAAGAGTTTCAAAAGACCAGAATCTTTACGTGGAATGGTCGGTGAATGAAAAAGTGGCCATGGAGGTGGCTGCCGCCGCCTCTTTTGCCGGTCTGAGAGCGCTGTGCGTCATGAAGCAGAACGGCGTCAACGTCGGATCGGATTTTCTTTTGCATCTCGCGCTGACGGGCGTTCGGGGGGGTATGGTTCTGGTACACTGCGATGATCCCGGTGCGCTTTCCAGTGCCAACGAGGGGGAATCCAGGCATTTTGCACGGATGCTGGAACTTCCGTTGCTGGAACCCGGTGATTTCCAGGAAGCCAAAGATATGATTAAGGCCGCCTTTGAGCTTTCCGAAGAAATACACAATGTCGTCATGGTTCGCAGTGTAACCCGGTTGTCCCATGCCAGTGGCAACGTGGTTTTCGGAGAGCTTAAACCGATAGAGAAAAAGGCCTTTTTTAAACAC
>JASFIX010000487.1:0-4015 GCA_050122435.1 Desulfobacterales bacterium | reverse complement strand
GGGCTTCTCTTTTTCAAACAACTCTCCCAAGCAATCGGCAATCGAATGATGACCCTGTGTACCAGATTGCCGTAATATACCCGCTCTTTTCGCAAAAAGGTAATCGCTGTTCAGTGGCGATTTATTGTCATTCAGTTTCAACAGCATGGTGGAACACCCATCGCGCTGACGACCAGAAGAAAGGATTTTCAAAATGAAATCCGCTGAAATCGAGGAGATTCTGGCAAGCTGTGAGCT
Organism: Desulfobacterales bacterium; assembly: GCA_050122435.1. Lineage (GTDB taxonomy): Bacteria > Desulfobacterota > Desulfobacteria > Desulfobacterales > JAHEIW01 > JAHEIW01. The sequence goes on along the minus strand of JASFIX010000487.1, from coordinate 3,778 downwards.
ATTCAAGGGCCTGGGTCAAAACGAAATCAGAAATATTGCCAAAATTTGCCGGGTAAACACCTATGATAAGGGCGCGTTGGTCTACCAGCAGGGTGATTTTGGAGAAAACATTTACATCATCGCAAACGGCCAGGTGGTGCTGGAAAGGACCGTCGACATGGGCTCGCGTGAAGGCCGGGTGGTCATCGCTACGTTAGGCAGGGGAAGGGTATTTGGGTGCTGGTCCACCCTGCTGGACGAGGCGCATATTATGATGCTGAGAACTTTTTGCCAGACGCCTGCAACCATATTGGTGCTGAAGGGTGCCGAACTGAGGAAAGAAATGGTCAACGACACTCGCTTTGGATTTAATGTAATGGAAAGATTATGCTTCCTGTTGCGTGGGCGCATTCAGTCCGCCTATGGCGCTATGGAAAAGATGTGATTTGACGCTCAGTAGACCGGGGAAAACAACATCTTTAGCATAAAACTTCCGAATATAGTGTTGAATCAGACCCGGCGGCAGGTTTTGGTCAAGGAGTCGTGAATGGATAAAGAGCTCAGCGCGGAGGAAAAATCACTTCTGGAACAGATCAAAGCGGATCTCGTTGAAATCGGGAACGATCGCAGCAAACTGATTCCCATCCTTCAATTAGTTCAACAAAAGTTTGCCTACCTTCCCGGAGAGGCTATTCATCTGGTGGCCGACCATTTTGATATTTCTTCTTCGGAAGTCTATGGGGTAGCCACCTTTTATAATCAATTCCGTTTTAACCCCCCCGGCAAAAATCCGGTTAAAGTCTGTTTAGGAACGGCCTGCCATGTGAAAGGGGGAGATATTATTCTTGAAAATTTTGAACGCAAACTGGAGATCAAAGAAGGTCAGACGACCCCGGACAGAGAATTCAGTGTAGATCGTGTGGCCTGCGTCGGGTGCTGCGCCCTGGCTCCAGTAGTCGTTTTAGGAGAGGCGGTGCACGGTCATATGCAGCCCAGCAAAGTGGAAGGGCTGGTGTTGAGAACCCGTATTGAGAAAGAAATGCTGGAAAGAGAAAAACAAAAAAATGAGTCCACCGAATAACGCAACGATCCGCTCCGGATTTGCTGAAATCCAGCGGGAAGCAAAGGCCAGACGCAAGTCATTCGATGAAGCAGCAGTACTGAAAATTCATATCGGTATGGCGACTTGCGGGATTGCTTCAGGGGCCCTGGAAACCAAAGATGCCTTCGAGCAGGCAATTACCCAGCGCGGGTTGGAGGCCCGGATCCATACCGTGGGGTGTATCGGCCATTGTTACGCAGAGCCTTATGTCATCATCGATCATCCCCAATCAGGTTACCCCCCCATATTTTATGCCGAGGTGAATCCCGGCAAGGCCCGGATGCTCACCAGACATTTTCTGGCCGATGGCGACCCTTGTTTCGAACATGTTCTGGGTGCCACTGAGGAAAACGATATGATTCCATGGGTGATGGAATTTTCGCGGTTCAACCAGGAAAAACGGGTGGTAATGGAAAAATGCGGTCGCATCGATCCGGAAGACATTTACGATTACATCGCCGAAGATGGCTATGACACCCTGGTTGGCATGCTCCAGCGATCCCCCGAAGAAGTTATTCAGCAAATCAAGGATGCCGGCTTGCGGGGCCGCGGCGGTGCCGGTTTTCCGACAGGAGAAAAGTGGGAACTGGCGGCCAACATGACCCGGGATACCAAACTGGTTATCTGCAACGCCGATGAAGGGGATCCCGGTGCGTATATGGATCGCACGATTTTGGAAAGCAATCCTCACCAGGTTCTGGAAGGGCTCATTGCCTGTGCATATGCCGTCGGCGCCCATAAGGCTATCATTTACATACGGTCAGAATATCCGCTAGCAGTCAGAATCGTCACCGATGCCATCCACCAGGCGATGTCCCTTGGTCTGGTTGGCCAAAACATCCTCGGCAGTTCCTTGGATATTGAAATCGAAGTATTTCAGGGATCAGGAGCTTTTGTCTGCGGCGAGGAAACAGCACTGATACGCTCTATCGAAGGTTTACGCGGCATGCCAATTCTGAGGCCGCCATATCCGGTTGAAAGGGGTCTGTGGGACAATCCCACAGTGATCAACAATGTCAAGACCCTGGCATCGGTGCCCCCCATTTTGGAAAAAGGTGCCAACTGGTATAGGCAGATCGGCACCGAGAAAAGCCCAGGGACGGCCATTTTCTCTGTCGTCGGCGATGTTACTCACCCGGGTCTGATCGAAGTTCCAATGGGGGTGACCCTGCGGACCCTCATATTCGACATTTGCGGCGGCATTCCACAGAAAAAGAAATTTAAGGCTGTCCAGATCGGTGGACCCTCCGGCGGTTGTCTGCCCGAGTCGCTTCTGGACACACCCATTGACTTTGACTCGCTAACCGAAGCCGGCGCTATGATGGGATCCGGGGGTATGGTGGTCATGAATGAAGATACCTGTGCGGCGGACATATCGCGCTATTTTCTGGATTTTACCCAAAAAGAATCCTGCGGTAAATGCACCTTCTGCCGCATCGGAACGGCTCATTTGCTCAAGATGCTGGAAAGAATTACCGAGGGCGAAGGCCGGGAAGAAGACCTCAAAATCCTGGCGCAACTGAGCGAGGACATCAAAGCCGGTTCTTTATGCGGATTGGGCAAAACAGCCCCCAACCCGGTTTTAACCACCTTGCGCTATTTTCTGGTCGATTATGAGGCCCACGTCAAGGAAAAGCGGTGCCCCGGTATGGTTTGCCGGCCTTTGATCGCCTTTTACATTGATCTGGAAAAGTGCGCCCGGGGCTGCGATGCCTGCGTAGGATGCTGCCCGGTGGAGGCAGTATTTACAACCAGCACCCGTAAAAAAGGCATTGACCAATCCCTGTGCGTTAAATGTGGGGAATGCGCGGTCGCTTGTCCCCCGGAATACGATGCTGTGCGAAGGGTATCACCTCCGGAGCTGGCGCCCATCATCGAGCGCCCGGCTCAGCCGGTAAAAGAGTGAAAAACTGAAGGACACGGTCAATGATTACTCTGCAAATAGATGACAAAAAAATCGAGGTCGCTGAAGGTACGAATTTGCTAGAGGCCTGTCTGGATAACGGTATTTACATTCCAAATCTATGCTATCTCAAGGGCATGCAGCCCCCCCCCGCCTCCTGCCGTCTGTGTTTCGTTGAAATCGAGGGCAGCAACCATCCGGTTTGCTCCTGTTCGATCCAGGTTGTCCGAGAGATGCTTGTACACACAAACACCCCGAGGGTCCGTCAACTGCAGAAAACCGCCTTACAACTGCTCCTTTCAGCCCATGATGTGGACTGCAAAAATTGCCCGGCCAATCGCCAATGCGCTCTGCAGGATATGGCCAAATTTCTAAAAGTCGCTTTAAAAACCAGAGGCCTCGATCGACTGCTTAAAGAAACCCGCATCGATGCAAACCACCCGTTTTTGGATCACTATCCCAACCGCTGTGTGCTATGCGGAAAATGCGTCTATGTCTGCCGCCAACAGCACAACCGGGCCGGATTGACCCTTGCCAGGCGCGGAATCAATACAGTCATCGCTTTTTATAGTCACCCGCAAACCGAACAACTTGCCTGCGACACCTGTCAGGCATGTGTTAAAACGTGTCCGGTGGCTGCTCTGCTTCCGAAAGCTTGAGCCTCTATTCTGTTCCGCATTTGTGATATAAATCGAGTATCACAGGTTTTTCATGGATTCAAAAGTGTGGATATGTTGGAGAAATCGCAACTTTTAGAACTCAAAAAAGACATGTGTTAACAAAAGCATATCTTG
>JASFIX010000486.1:0-4016 GCA_050122435.1 Desulfobacterales bacterium | reverse complement strand
CAGCCATCGGTCTTTTAATCATGCTGGGCGTGCTCGTCAGCGGTGCACTCCACGTGCCCATGGGACTGCTGGCGGACAAAATAAGCAAACGCTGGATGGTGATTGCCGGCGGCCTGATGGTTGCATGTGCTGTTTTTTCATTTGAATGGGTTCAAGGCTTCTGGGGGCTGGTATGGGCCAGTATATTTTTTGGAATCGGAGGGGGCATTGCCATGCCGGCCCTGATGGCCATCGCGGTGGTTAAAGGCAGCGAAACCGATTCGATGGGATCGGTAATGGCAATTTTAACACTGGCCCACAGTTTAGGTATGCTTTGCGGATCCTTGATCGGCGGTTTAATGATGGATGTGTTTCAGCTGCGCGCAGCTTTCCCTCTGGGTGCTGCGATTATGGCTTTAACTGTTGCCGTTTTTTTTGTTAGCACGCGTTCCCAAAGGTGATTATCGAATTGTTAAATTGACATCAACTATAGTTGCATTACATTAAAAAAAAGTTGGGGACTTTATCCCAACTGGAATGGTGGAATACTGGAATATTGGAAAAATGGGTTTTGGCATGTTACAATAATGAGGATATGGCAAAATCCAGTTTAACGGAAAAGCTTAAAATGGATCATATCCTTTTTAATAAAACCCAATATTCCATCTTTCCACAATTCCAAAATTCCATGATGGAAGGAAAACTCGGCTTTCAAGGAACTCCAAGTATTTTCATCCAGTTGTAGAAAATTCGAGACGTTAATTAGAAGGGCATATGAGTACCAAACGGGATTATTACGAAACTTTGAATGTCAACCGCAATGCCACCGACGATGAATTAAAGGCCGCCTACCGCCAACAGGCACTAAAATACCATCCCGACAGAAATCCAGACGACAAAACAGCTGAGGAAAAATTTAAAGAAGCCGCCGAGGCTTACGAGGTTCTGAGGGATCCGCAAAAGCGTTCCCTTTATGATCAATATGGCCACGCCGGGCTTGAAAATACCGGTTTCCACGGATTCGGCGGCTTTGAAGATATTTTTTCAAGCTTCGGAGACATTTTTGAGGATTTTTTTGGTTTCTCATCCCGGCGGCAATCAAGGAGCCGGGCGATGGCCGGGGCTGATTTGCGATATGATCTGAATCTGGAATTTATGGAAGCGGTTTCGGGAACTGAAACCGAAATCGAAATCGAAAAGCGGGAAATTTGTGCCGACTGTGACGGCAATGGTTGCGAAAAAGGCACCGAACCGGAAACCTGCCGGCATTGCAACGGCATCGGTCAAGTCTCACGAAGTCAGGGATTCTTTACGGTGCGGACCACCTGTCCGACATGCCGCGGCAATGGCCAGATCATTGCTCATCCCTGTTCGGCATGCCGTGGCACGGGCCAGGTGATGGCCAGCAAAAAAGTCGCGGTCAAAATTCCGGCCGGCGTTGATAACGGCTCCAGATTACGGTTGACCGGCGAGGGAGAGCCCGGTATTTACGGAGGTCCTCCCGGCGATCTTTATGTTTTTCTCCACGTGAAGCCCCATGAGTTCTTCAAGCGCCGCGATACTGATATTATTTGTGAGATCCCGATTACGTTTATCCAGGCTGCGCTGGGCGATAAAATCAGTGTTCCGACCTTAAACGGCGACAAAACCCTGGAGATTCCAAAAGGGACTCAACCGGGTGACATATTTTATTTCAGCGGAGAGGGTATTCCGTCCTTGAGAACCCGCGGACGGGGTGACCAGATTATCCAAGTGGCAATTAAGACACCCACCAATCTGAGCAAAAAACAGGAAGCCATTCTAAAAGAATTTGCCGAGCTTGAAACCAAAAAACTTTCGCATAAAATCAAGAACATCCTCAAAGGAGATCCCCGCAAAACAGCGGGTTGATCGATTTTAGATTTTGGAATTTGGATAAGGATATGTATGAATTAAAAGTGGTAACGCGTTTTGCAGCGGCACATCAGCTCACCATGGTCGGATCCAAATGTGAAAATATGCACGGCCACAATTGGAAAATCGAGGTCTATGTAACCGGTGACAAATTAAATGCCGGTGGTGTCCTGGTGGACTTTGGGGAGATCAAGACTCATTTATCCGATGTGATGAAAAAGCTGGATCACAAATATTTAAACGAGCTGGATTATATTCCTGATGGAAAACCCTCGTCGGAAAATATCGCCTACTTTGTTGCTACGGAGCTACAATCCAAAATAGACAATACTTCAGCCCGGGTCAGCCGGGTTGCCGCCTGGGAGTCCGATGATGCGTGTGCGACATATATTGTCCCTTGTCCGTCGTGAGTTGTCCGTTGCACCCCCGATTTAATTTCTTGGCAGTCTCTATTCAATTCGCTTCTTTTTCAACCAACCACTAACAACAAACAACGGACCGCTATGCTTACTTGACCGCACCAACGTTTTAACAGGCTTTTCGTTAATCGTCTTGAATAGACTTCCAGTGAAGAATCAACTCATCCCGTGTGACAATACTGGATACATTCGGTACGTGCTGCCGGATGTTATCGATGCCGCCTTCCTGCCGATCAACAAGAATAACTGCCCTGACAACTTCAAGCCCCTCCGAACGTGCGCGTTCGATAGCCTTAATCGTGGAGCCGCCGGTGGTGGCTACGTCATCGATAATCGCCACCCGCTCACCGGGCTGAATATCACCCTCAATCCAGCGAATCATTCCATGATCTTTGCGGGTTTTGCGAATGGAAAAGGCATTTATCGGTCTTGACTTTAATTCGGAGGCAAAAGCGGCAGCAACCGCCAGGGGATCGGCACCAAAGGTTAATCCGCCGACTCCGGTCACATCATCGTTTTTAATCTCCTCAAATAACAGATGTCCTGCCAGAAACATGCCCCGGGCGCAGAGAGTAACCGGTTTGCAATTCACATAAAATTGGCTCATGCGACCCGATACGAGTTTATAGATCGGCTCTTTGCTGAATTTAAAAGATTTTCGACACAGCATATCGATCAATTCTGTTTTCATTGCGACTGCTCCGCTATCCGAATTTTGAGGTTGTAAAAAATTAGAGTTTAAGCAAAACGATGAAGCTGAAATGACTTATACCACGAAAGCACGAAAATACAAAAACACGAACTCCAACAAAAAATAATTTGTAGTTTTAGTTTTTCGTGCTTCCATCATTTCGTGGTTTCGTGGTTAATTCGTTTTCACCTATGTTGGGTGCTTGTCGAGATGCTCGAACCTGCATATTCGATTTTGCGTTTGCCAAGAAAGCATTGATTTTAGCACCTTGTTTCGATATAAAAAAGCCTCCACCGAAATAGAAGAAGCCTGTTAATGGGATTCAGCGGAGGCTTTAAGCAAGGAAAACCCGGAAAGGCACTCCTTGAACTCGTCCAGGTATGTAACAATAAATTCCAGGTGGGTCAACTCGGCATCTCAAAAAGGTTTAGCCGTTCAATCAAAACAGATTAAGGTATAAAGATGAAAAATCTGGTTTTTCGGAATCTATATTTTTATTTGGCAATCGGGTGCTTGGCGATGCTGCCGATGGTGTCGAATGCAGACGATTTGATTGAAAAGCTATCTTTAAAAGACACCATCGAAAGGGCCATCGATGCCAATCTGAACCTGAAGCAATCCCGGGAAGAAATCAAAGCGGCCGAAGAAACCCGCAAGGCCAGTATTACCCGGTTCCTCCCCACTTTCAGCACCTCCTATGACTATCTGCACCGCAATAAAGAACTGACCCAGGAGCTTACCGGAATTGGGGGAGGTCCAGAATTTGTTGTCCGTCCAGATGATCAATATACCTTTGTGACCTCGTTTAACCAGCCGATATTCAATGGATTTTCGCTGATTAACCAGTACAAGGTTGCGGATCTGGGTCTTGATGCGGCCGAATTCAATGAAAAAGTCACCCGTCAGGATGTGATTCTGGATGCCAAGAATGCTTTTTATTCGGTTTTAAAAGCTGAAAAACTGCTGGGGGTTGCCAAGCAGCGCGTCACTCAGATTGCCGCCCAAAAGGATGTGGCCGAAAATTTTTATGAGGT
>JASFIX010000485.1:0-4019 GCA_050122435.1 Desulfobacterales bacterium | reverse complement strand
CGTAATCAAGACCGGCTTCCCGGAAACCCTGTTTGCCGTATTTCATATTGGCTTCCAAAATATAAAAGCGGTCTTTGTGCTCACAGATATCAATTCCGACGTCATCCCAGCAACAAGAACGAGCGACCTGCAACGCTAGATCCCGTGCCTTTTCAGGAACGGCTTCCAGGCTGATTTGCCCGCCAACAGCCACATTGCTACGGAAATCATCTGGCGGGGCAATGCGCCAATAGGCATGGACGATGCGGCGGCCGATGACCACCACACGAATATCGCGGTCAATGGGAAGATATTCCTGAACATAAGCCGGGCTCGTCATTTTCAGGTAATTGCGAAGTTCTTTTTCGTTATGAATCAAATAAACACCGCTTCCCAGGGCAGAGCCCCGCGGTATTTTTGCAATGAACGGAAAGCTGAAATGATCCAGAATCGATTTTTTCTGGCGCTTTCCGTAAAATACCCGGGTGCGTGGATGCGGCAAATCGAGCAGGTCGAACAGCGCCGTTTGCTTAATTTTGTCCTGGACACATTTGTAGGTATGATAGCTTGGAAAAGTGGCCTTGCCCATAGCGTCAAAAAGGTCTGCATAAAAAGTCGTCGGGTAATAAATTTTGTCTGCCTTACGGATAAGTTCGGCTTCCCGGTGGCTATAATCGGAAAAATTCGGGCGTACTCCCAGTGTGAGTACATTTTTACAATTTCTTAAACGCGCCTCAAGTGCGATAACTTTTTTCGACATCAGGCAATTTTCCCATCATTGTTAGGAGCTATCTTAAAAATGGATCTAACGTCCAAGGGCTTTGTTGCCCCGAGAAAACGGGATTACACTTCTATATAAAAAAATGATCTACTACTGTTGAGATAGCTTCTATAAAGTGGTACCGAAAACACCAATATCGACTACTCTTTAGACAGATCCAAACCCAGCAACTGCCGAATTTTTTCGAGGCTTCTGCGGGTGTGGCTGCCGGGCCAGTAGATGCGGTCACATTCAGGACATTTTTGAAAACGATCGTGGATTTCGAAAATATAATCCGGCACCCGGCCCAGAATGGAGGCCTTTTCCACAACTACGATCGGCGCATTGCATTGCAGACATCTTGAAAATGGCCGTGTTTGCGATGCTCTTAAATTCAGTTCTCGGAAAATCTGATTTAACTGCTGCGCCAGATGGTCCGATTCAACAAAAATCAGCCGGTGGGATGCAAACTGATTTTGAATCCGCCGGGTCCGTGTCAACAGAATACGATCCTTTTCCAGGGTATCAATAAATTTTTTTCCTGCCAATTCGGGTTCATATCGGGTGTCAAAACCTAGCAGGCGCAGCCATTTTGTCAACCTGCCAAGCGTCTTTTCGGCTGCAAAACAGGGTATCATGGAATTCAGTTCCTATTCCATATTTTAAAGTGACTTACTGTTTATGATCCTTTCCCGGTCAATTCCTGGTATGCCTGTTGAATTTCTTTGAAACGTTTCTCTGCAAGCACCTTAAATTCGTCACCCAGATGCTCTAATTTGTCCGGATGGTATTTCCCGGCAAGTTCTCTGTATGCGTGCTTTATCTCTTTGATGGATGCGCTTCTGGTAATTCCCAGTATGCGGTATGGATCCCATTCACGTTCTGCGGTATTTTCGGAAAATTGATCTTTTGAATCCGATTGGCTCTGTCCGGAATAATTCCCGGTATGCTTTTGTTGAAAGCCACCATCGGTCGATTGATAATAGCGGCCGGTGCCGCCAATCTTTTTTTTGAGGGATACAAAATATCTCCACAAAAGTATCCAGATGATCAAATCATCCAGCCAACCCCAACCGACCATTAAATCGGGAAGGATGTCATAGGGATTAAGCGTGTAAAGCCCGGCCAATATTAAAAGAAAGAGTTTCCACATGGTCAGATAAAAATTTTACAATGTTCAATAATTATTAAATCTTGCCTATTCGGCAAACTCATTTGTTACAATTACAAAGTAATACCGCCAGATTATATTACCAGCTTTTGCTCTTTCCGGGCGAGTGATCAAGTATAATGAACTGTTAAACCGGGGTCAATGAAAAGCGGGGCTATTATCGATTGATACCCCTGCCCTGCAGTTCCTTGAATATAGTTTATTTTCAATTCATTAACGAATTGCTGCCATGGTCACAAGGGTCGAAAATATCCTTCAAGAAAATTCATCGTTTCCCGATAACAAAATAATGGCTTGACTTCTAATCCTTGTGGTGCTCAACGTACTCCATTATATTTTTTTAATAATAATTACAATATGTTAATTGATTATCAATTCAAAAAGGGCTTCGCCCCCGGCGCTGAATATGATACGATGAATAAATTGCGGGGATAGCTCAATATGAAAATGCGTCAGGCACTTCTCTTATTATTGTTGCTATTACTGGTAGGCATCGGTTCCGTTTATTTTAACGACTATCAGGACAGGGACATCATCGTTCTAAAGAATGGCAGTGTGATTACCGTTGATGAGATCTGGAAATCCGGTAATGTCATCCTTTATAAAATTGCTGATGAGGTTTTTACCGTCAATAAGATCGAAGTCGAAAGCTATGGAAAACCGAATTCGAAATCGATGCTGAAGCACGCCAAATTTAAAGTATCCCTCCTTTTGATCAGCGCCAATACTGAATTCAAGGAATTCGCCAACAATACAACGGTTTCATTCGGTCAGCGGTCGTTTTGGGTGATCGCCATCCTGGCAACAACAGCCTTTTGCGTTATTTTGCTACTGATTCTTCATCTGGTCCTCAAAAATCGCCGGTCCGTTCCGAATCCCGCCCAGTCGGCAAAAATTCAGGAACCAACATCGCCGCCCAATGAAGATGATGGTAACACGATAACGCCCTCCGATATCATCAGCTACTTTTTGAACCTTTTCCGGCTGCAGATCGGTGCCGACCCGAAGGCCCCGATGGAAACAAAGGCATTAATGGACAATGCCTCAGGATCCATTACTGTTTATGAGCTACGCATAAAACACCGCGGAGAATGGATGCGGCGCCGTATGAGTATCGGTCCGCTGGGTGAGGAAGCCGGCAGTAAAAGCAAATGTTATTATGTAATTTATGATGTCCACCTGGTGGTTAAAATACCCGTAAACCCGATCTCCGAATTTGAATTTTACAATCAAAGTATCGAAAAAGAAGGCCAGATTGTCGAAAAACTCGCACCAAAAGAATGCATCGTGCCCCGGGTTTCGACCATCATGAGCATGATTCACAAATTGCCCCAAAGTGCCAATTTACCGGTTGATAGATTGGAAGAAAAATACGTCAGCTGGCTGCGCCACAACACCCAGTACCAAAAATATTTAAAGATAAAAAATACATTTGTATTTTTTATGGATTTTTCAAAATACTATTTTCTGAGTCATATTATCGATAATCTGCACGATGTTAAAGATGCAATGGCGCAAGAAATCATGGAAAATGCCGAAACCATTTTTGACAACCAAAAATTCCGTGGAAGATATGGCAAGGCCAAAGAATCCATCAGTATCGAAATCCATCACGTCTATGACAAATGTCATGCTGCCATCCGCCAGTTTCTGACAGACTCCGGTGTTGGGACGGATGTGTCAATGTTTCGCATTCAAACCTGGTTCCTGACCCATTTAGCCAGAAAAGCGGTTGGCATCAAAGAAACCGCTCTTTCTGAAAATCTGGTTAAGGAATTAAATCTTTTGATCGAACTGACTTTTTCCAAACAGTTGGAAGCGGTCACGGCCTATCGAAACACCATCACCGAATATGTCCATAAGATACGCTTTGAACAAAATAAGCCCCAAATGGCCGGTATCATAACCAATCTGCTGGACTTGCTGGCGTGGCTGCGGACCAGGCGCATTTCCATGCGGGACCTGAAACCGGACAACTTGCTGGTCGCGGGTGATCCTGCCAAATATCCCTTGTTTCTGATGAACCCCGATGAATACGAGCTTGGAATCATCGACGTAGAAACTGCTGTAGATTTTGAAAAATCGAAAGATGGCAGAATCAAACAACCC
>JASFIX010000484.1:0-4023 GCA_050122435.1 Desulfobacterales bacterium | reverse complement strand
TTGCTAGCCCCCAGACCATTTGGCCTTCGTCATTTTCCAGACGAAAAGACATGACCAGCAAGTCGATCTGAGGCAAAACAATCAGCAAAACCAGCCAGAGCAACACCGGCGACAAGAAAAAAAACAACCCCCAGCGCTTTTGATTCTTCATGTCAATAAATCCCGCTTGAAAGGTTCAAAGGTTTAGCGTTCAGAGGTTCAAAGGTTGAAAAAAGCAATAAGTACTGAGGACTGAGTAAAAAGTTTGCCTGATGTCTGACGCCCATCGGTTTAACCCTGAACCTTTGAACCCAGAACCCTTGAACCTGGTGACTCAGTCCTGATTGCCCTTCCTGGGAAAGCAGATGCCGGACTGTTGGTCCCATCCGATTTCAATTTTATCGTTTTTCTTTATGTAATCATATTGGTGCGTCTGAGGCAAAGCGACGAGTAATTCCCTATCCGCATCGAGCGGATGGGCCAGCAGCCGGCTGTTGGCACCGTCAAATAAAATATCTTTGACGATCACCTCAAATCGATTCAGATCGGATAGACTCGGATCGGGTTGAATCAGCATGGCTTCCGGTCGCAGAAAAAGATCGACTTCGGCTCCGGGCTGCAGATTCTCTCGAACCGTCGTACGAAATACCGGCCCCTCGGCGGTTTCGACCTCAGCGCGGGCATCTTTACAAAGACGAACCCGGCCGGTCCAGGCATTGTTATCGCCGACAAACTGGGCCACAAAAGGGGTCTCCGGGCTGTTGTATAAAACCTGAGGCATGTCGATCTGTTCGAATATCCCCTTGTTCATCACCGCCACATGATCCGACATCACCAGGGCTTCAGATTGGTCATGGGTAATGTAGACAAATGTGGTGCCGACTTTGGCCTGCAGCTTTTTCAATTCGACCTTCATCTGTTCTCTGAGTTTCAAGTCCAGGGCACCCAGGGGCTCATCTAACAATAAAACTGCCGGTTCCAGCACCAGGCATCTGGCGATGGCCACACGCTGCTTCTGGCCGCCCGAGAGCTGGTCAACTTTTTTATCTCCAAATCCAACCAGGTCCACCCGTTCTAAAATGGTGGTCACTTTTTCCTTAATGACCGCTTTACTATCGCCACGTCGCTTCAAACCAAATGCAATGTTCTCCCCGACGTTCATCATCGGAAAGAGGGCCAGATGCTGGAATATCAGATTTACCGGCCGTTTATTGGGAGGTATGCCGAGCATGCTTTGGCCTCGAATCTCGATGCTGCCTTCCGTCGGTTCGGTAAGACCGGCAATCATACGCAGCAAGGTCGTTTTCCCGCAACCCGATGGGCCCAGGATAGAAAAAAACTGACCATCGGGGACCTCAAACGATACATTGTCCACAGCAACGAAGTCTCTAAACTTCTTGGTGACATTTTTTACAGACAGATCAATCCGCATATGTATCCCGGGGCAAATAAATATTAAGGTTGAGAGAAGAAAGGGGGCTTTCCAGCAAATACCAGAAAAGCCCCCTATTTCAAATTCTTGGTATGGTGATTAAATGCGCGTTTCGCTCTTCTGGATGTTTATTTGGCCGCTTTGACTTTATCCAGTATCTTGCCTTCGATTTGTTCAATCTTCGCCGGAACCGGAGGATACCATTTAATATTTTCAATATTTGCCTGGGTAAAACTGCGCTCAAAATTACTGCGTATCGAAGCTTTCACGAATTGGTTTGAGCCTTTGGCGCAATTCGCGGTTGTATCCGAATTGGTAAATTCCGCGGCGTTTTCAGGACGCATGATGAAATTGATCCATTTGTAGGCGCCCTCAACGTTTTTGGATTTGGCAGGAATCGCAAAAGTGTCAATCCAACCGAGTGCCCCGCTTTTGGGTGCAAAAAAATCAACTTCCGGCTTTTCGGCATGCACTTTCCAGCCGCCTTTATCCCAGGCCATGGCCAGATAAACCTCTTCCATCCGCAACGATTGTAACAAAGCATCCCCATTGGTCCAGTAATTCTTGACCAGAGGCTTGGCGTCAATCAAGGCCTGGCCGATCTTTTCCATCAAGGCCTCATAGGCACTCGCATCAGCGTATTTCGCAAAGGGATCATCTCCCATGGCAAAGGCCAATGCAATCAAGGTCGGCCTTTTGAGACGATAGCTGATTCTGCCAGCATACTTTTTGTTCAGCAAATCAGTATAATCCTGGACGTCGGGCGCAAGTTTTCGATTGACAACCAGCCCGGAAGAGCCCCAGGCGAAAGGGACCGCATGGGCTTTGCCGCCGACCATCGTGTTGTTCTTGACAGCATCCAGCATAGAGGGAACAAATTGATCGGTTTTAATTTTAGAGAAATCAATCGGCTGGTAAATGTTAAACTTTTCCTGTACGGCAGAAATTCGGTCCTGGCTGGGCTGAGCCAGATCGAAAGCGGCACCGCGCGTTGCACGCAGTTTGGCAATCATCTCTTCATTGCTCGAATTGGTGGGCATAACTTTAATTCCGGTTTCTTTCTCGAATTTATCAAGCAGAACTTTTGGTGTGTATCCGGACCAGGTAATTAAACGCAGCGTTTCTGCAGCATAGACACCACCCGAAACCGTAAAAAGAAATGCGAAAATCAAACATAGCGTAAAAATTGTTTTTTTCATGTTGCTTGTCCTCCTTTCGGTTTGATTAATTTGGTAAAAAATGGGTCCACATAATTGAATCATCCCCATAAAAAAGAAATGAAAATAACGACAACAAGAAGAATCGATAAAGAACGAATTACAGCTTCAACCCCGGTTCAATGCAGCAATCCGTTTATCGGTTGAGAAGAATATTCGAACCAAGCCAGCAGCTTTTACGATTTGTTTGGTAAAAGTTGTATTAATTGGCATTGTCGGCTATTTAGAAAGGAAGATATGTTAGGGACAACTGCAGTCCAAAAAACCAAGTTTTGGGGAAAAAGTCAATCGGTATGTTGAAAATTTGTATCCGGTCGATAGTCTTCTATTTTTATAGAAATATTGACGGGTTAAAATTGTCGGGAATAAAATCAATTTTTTATGAGTCCTTGAATTTTTATGTGTCCATGAAATGGTGAACGTTGGCAAAAATGGAACCGCATACCATCAATATCATCTGGGATTTTGACGGCACCATTCTGCCCCTTGCGCCCTTTGACAGCGAGCAGTCATTATTGCTGCAGCGCATGAATCAGCCTGAACAACCCTTCGGTTTGCTGAAAAAAGCGTATGTAAAAGCCATTATTTATGCCGACCGCCGGGAGCGTTTGCGCAAGACCTTTAAAATGTCTTACATCCGGTTATTAAAAGGTACGCCATCGAAGATGCTGGATGAAGTCTGCCGGGATCTGGCCGGAAAAATTTCAAAGGCGGACCGCAAAGTGTTTTGGAAGTTAAAAGCAGATGGATATGATATGCTGGTATTGAGCTGCGGCACGGTCGATTTGAGCAAGCGGGTCTTAACGTTTGCCGGTCTTTCTGACTGTTTTAGCCGGATAGAGGGCAACCGTTTTCGGTTTGAATCCGATCGAATAGCGGGAATGCAGCTGCGACTGCCGAACCCGGAAGATAAGCTGAACATGATCAAAAAATTGAATTTGTCACCGGATCAAACGATTGTGGTCGGAGACGGTTATACCGATATGCCGCTCTTAAACTGGGCCTCGATCCCGGTTATCATCGATCGCAACGGCCAGAAAAAAAAACAATTTGCCTCCCATCATTTTTATTTTATATCCTCAATTCCGGAAATAATGGATATCATCAAAGAAAACACCACATAACGCTCTGTCCCACAAAAATGTTACAAAAGTCGTGTGGTGTATTAAAGTGATGTTGAGTTCTTTAAACAGCTATTGTCTATGGTTTCAGGTGTCAGTGTTCAGGTGTCAGGATTACGAACCCGCTGAAGCAAGGAATGTCAGATCCAGCCCTCAGTCATCTATTTACTGACACCTGACACCCGACACCTGAAACCTCAAGTAAAAGTGTGTTTTGTAAATTACCTGCGGAACACAACACTAACGTTATACGAGTAAATCAATGAAAAATAAA
>JASFIX010000483.1:0-4034 GCA_050122435.1 Desulfobacterales bacterium | reverse complement strand
CCGAAGCCACTTTGGGATGATCGTTGAGCAAGCCTTCGATCTCGGCCGGGTAGATATTCTGGCCCCCGCGGATGATCATATCCTTGGCACGGCCCAGTATCCAGAGACACTCCTGATCGAATTTTACGATATCGCCGGTGGTGGTCCACCCGTTGGGATCGAACACCGTGGAGGTCAGTTCTTCATCCCGGAAGTAGCCGGCCGGGGCATGAGGGCCTCTAAAATAGAGAATACCCGGTTCTCCCTCCGGCACCTCATTACCGTCTTCATCCTTCAGGACCACCTTGTTGCCGGGCAGCATGCGGCCGACCGTTCTGCGGCGCAGATCCTTGCTGTCTTCTACCCGACAGCCGGAGACCGAGCCCATGTCCTGGGTTCCCAGGTCGCTGGTGATAACCGCGCCGAAAGCCTGTTCGGCTTCCTCGGCAATCTGGGGTGAGAGGTAGCCGCCGGCAGAGCGGATAAACCGCAAAGAGCTTAAGTCATATTTGGAAGTGTCGCATTCCAGCATCCGCACCAGATGGGTGGGAACGACGCCGATAGCCGTGGCCTTTTCTTTTTCAATCAAGGCCAGGGCATCCTCGGGGACGAACTCTTCCAGCATGACCGTTTTGGCACCCGCCAGCGGCGCTGCAAAATAGGTCAATGTGCCGGCTGCGCCACCGGCATGCGGAGCGATCGCCATGGTAATATCATTGTTGTTCAAGCCCCAGATGCTGACACGTCCCTTGGACGTACAGACACGGGGGGCGGTGGGCCATTCCACCAGCTTGGGCAATCCGGTCGTGCCTGAAGTCGTCGTCAATAGCGCAATATTCCAGAGGGGGTCCAACCGTCTTTCTTCAAGTGCTTTTTCATCAATGGGTTTTTCGGCAGCTTCCTGGGCCAGCTTGGTTAGCGAATAAGTGTTCTCCGGTGCTGAATCCGGCACCACATCGTCAAAAAGAAAAATATTTTTCAGATGCGGAAACCGCTGTTGCAGCTCTTTGTACATTTCAAGATAATCAAAGTTGCGGTATTCATGGGGAATGACCACCGCTGACGCTTCGGTTCTTTCCACCATGTATTCCAATTCTCGTTGGCGCAGATACGGATAGACGGTCAGCGATATGAGACCGGCTCGTTCACTGGCGATTCTGGCCAGAAAGCCGTAAACGCTGTTCGGGGATTGAATAATAATGCGTGAATATTGCGGAATTCCCATTTGAACCCAGGTAGCCGCAATTCCGTCCACCAGGCGTTTGGCCTCGGCCCAGGTTACGCGATATTTGGAATCCACTAAGGCTTCCTGGTCGCCGTACTCACGGGCGTTTCTATCCCAGAAGTCATAAAAAAGCTCCTGGGTCCAGTAACCTTCGTTTAAAAATTCGTCCACCATCTCTTTTTGATAACGAATGGGTTTCACTACTTTCCTCCCTTTAGTTGTTGAGTCGTTGCTCAGTGGTTCTAGTCACTTTTTTTTGAAGCGGAGCGTTTTGCTTTTAGACTGGCTTTAAACGTATCCCAAAATTGCCTGTCGGTGTCTTTCCAGGCAGCTCCCCAGCGCCGCTCGAAATAAGAAGCCGGCAACCGTTCGTGCCAGGACACCCATGGGTCGCGGCCTTCCTTTTGAGCAGTTAAAACATCATTCAAATAGTCAGTGATGTTTGCCAGCTCTTCTTTTGGCAGATAAGAAACCGCGCCTTCTTTGATCGATCTGACCAGGTTATCCGGGCTCCAGGCATGCGCGGTCAACATAACCGTCGGGATTTTTTTACGGGATGCAATTTCTAACAGGCCGTAACCGTCAACTCCCATGATATCCAGGATAACCAGGTCGAACTCCTGCGAATCGATCAGTTCTTTGGCCTCCTCAAATGAAGCTGCGGTCACGATCTCACACATCGGCAGTAAATCAGCCAAAGTGTCGAGAACATCCTGCTCGTCGTCGACCGCCAGGACCCGTTTGCCGTCCAATAACTTCGTTTCCGCCATCTTTGCAGTTCCTTTATACGGTTTAGCCGGTTGATCCGGTTGTGCCCGTTGAGCCCGTATCAAAAGTCAAAATATCCGGTTGTTTAACCGGCTAACGGGCTCAACGGGAAACGGGCTCAACCTTTGTGAAACAGATTTTAAAGGCCCAGCTCAGACCACCTGCCTTTAACTCTCTCCACTATCTCCTTATCCAGTTCTATGGGAATGGGTTTTTTCTTCCATTCGTAGGGGATGGTGGCATCCAGCAGGAGCCTGCCCGTAATCTCCCTGGCTTCGATGGGCAGAGAGGGATCGAGCGGCGTTGACCTTCCGCGTTTAATCACCTGGGACCGGTTGGGCTGGAACCGGAAGCTCAGGGCGTACATAACACGGGGGATATCCCAGGGATCAATATCTTCATCCACGACGATGACCGTCTTTAGCCCGTAGGCGCCCATTTCGGTTGAAATGGCGGCGGTCAGTACCTGATCGGCATGTCCGGGATACATCTGCTTCATGGAAATAATAGCCAGGAATCGTCCGGAGCCTTCCGGTGGGCAGTAAACCCCTTTCAAGCCCGGTATTTTCATGGCCAGCAACTGCTGCCACAAGGTTGCGCCGTATGAGAGTGCCATGGTCATATGCGTATCCGTAACCGCTCTGCCCACGGTGGTTCCCCACAAAATCGGGTTGTTTCTGTGGGTGACGCATTTGACATCGATGTAATTGCGGGGATCGGTACCGACGCCGGAATAATAGCCGGTATACTCGCCGAAAGGCCCTTCTTCCATGAATTTGTCGGCATCTACTTCGCCCTCGATGACGATTTCCGCATGAGCGGGTATGGGCAGGTCAACGGTCTCTCCCTGCACCACTTCCACTGCCTCGCCTCTCAGTGCACCGTATACGTCATACTCCGATACGAAGGCAGATACCCTGGCCGCCCCTAAAACAAAGAGCAGGGGATCACATCCAATCACCGACGCCACCGGCATGGGTTTTCCCATGGCCTGATATTTTTTCAGCATGATGTCGGCGTGTTTACCTTTGATAAACTGGGTGCCGATTTTGTCCTTTTCCAGAAGCTGGCTGCGGTAAGTCCCCAGATTCACCCATCCGCTCTCCGGATCTTTGCTGATGATGAAATGGGCGGTGCCGATATAACGCCCACCGTCCAGCGGATACCACTGGGGGACTGGAAATTTAAAAAGATCGATATCATCACCGGTGATGATGTTTTCTTTACAGGGAGCACCCGCGCCATCGACCTCTTTGGGAGGCAGTAGATTTTCTCCCAGTTTGGCCCATTCTTCATACAGATCCACCAGCGTGGATTCAAGCGGCAGTCCCATAATCAGAGCCAGTCTCTGAGTGGTCGTGCACACGCTGGTGATGACCGGCGTATCGTAATCTTTGACATTTTCAAAGAGAAGCGCCGGGCCGCTTTGCTCCTCGTTAAGCTTGGCGATGTGCGACAGCTCCAGGTTCCAGTCAACTTCGGCGGTGATCCGCTTACACAGACCCGTTTCCTCGCCTTTAGCAACAAAATCTCTCATGTCTTTCATAAAACATTTCCTCCTTTTCAATTAATCAAACTATTATTGGGTAATATGTTTAAATTGTTAATTTGTGATTAGTGTTTCAAGTTTTTATT
The DNA here is from genome assembly GCA_050122435.1 of Desulfobacterales bacterium. GTDB lineage: Bacteria > Desulfobacterota > Desulfobacteria > Desulfobacterales > JAHEIW01 > JAHEIW01. The sequence continues at coordinate 427 of JASFIX010000483.1, read as the reverse complement.
ATTTCATCTCACCTGCAGCTTTTATCCCAATTTAAGGCAGTTGAGCCATTCATGCGATTTGATATTCTCCTCAGTTACTGCGAACAGAGCGCTGTTTATCTGGCGTTATGCTCAGGGGAGGCAGACTTATGGAGTAAAGCAGTAATTTTTACGGTATCTTAATTCGTTTCATGGCCTGTTCCATCAAAAGCTGGCGACCGCTTTTAGCGCCAATGACCGATTTCGTCTTACGCTGGCTCCATACGGTTTCCGGGCGGGCCTGCACAATGAACATGTTTTCCGGAAAGGATATGTCTTTATCAATGGCCCATTCAATATCCATGGGACGTCCATAATGGCTTTCGATATGTTTAGCGGCACTGACCAGTGCTTTGATTTCATCGTCCGCCAGACAGCAGGCGCATTGCATATCATCTGCGACATCCGC
>JASFIX010000482.1:0-4039 GCA_050122435.1 Desulfobacterales bacterium | reverse complement strand
GCTCAGCCGAAACCGCCGGCATTTATGGTATCGAACCCCGCATCGCCATGTGCTCATATTCCACCGGCGAATCCGGCAAAGGCGCAGACGTTGATAAAGTGCGCCAGGCCACCCGCATTGCCAGGGAACGCCGGCCGGATTTAAAAATCGAAGGCCCGATTCAGTACGATGCCGCCGTGGATGCGGGAGTGGCCCGCACCAAAATGCCGGAGAGCGAGGTTGCCGGCAGGGCGACCGTTTTTATCTTTCCGGATTTAAATACCGGCAACAACCTCTACAAAGCCGTGCAGCGGTCGGCCAACGCCGTGGCCATCGGGCCGATTCTGCAGGGGTTGAAAAAGCCGGTCAATGATTTAAGCCGCGGCTGCACCATTCCGGATATTGTGAACACGGTCGCCATCACAGCGATTCAGGCTCAGGCGGTCAAGTGATTTTAGATTTTAGATTTTGGATTTTGGATTGATTAAAAAAATTAAGCATCATTGATCAAAAGAAGATTAGAGATTTAGATTTTGGATTTTGGATTGATTAAAAAAATTAAGCATCATTGATCAAAAGAAGATTAGAGATTTAGATTTTGGATTTTGGATTGATTAAAAAGAATTAAGCATCGTTGATCTTAAGAAGATTAGAGATTTAGATTTTGGATTTAGGAATTTAGATTATCAATTTAAATTGTCAGATTACTGACAAGGAGCAAAAAATGAATGAAGAACAAATGAAGCGACGAACCAAGGAGTTTGCCAAACAGGTTATAAAATTGTGTCGCCAGCTACCGAATAACAGAGAAGGTAGGTTAATTGGAGACCAATTATTTCGGTCTGGTACTTCTGTAGCCGCAAATTACAGATCCGCCTGCAGGGCAAGATCGAGAGCTGACTTCATTTCAAAACTATCGATTGTCGAGGAAGAGGCTGATGAATCTTTATTCTGGCTCGAAATAATTAAAGAAATGAAAATCTTTTATGCTCCTTTTATGGATTCCTTAATGACGGAGAACGACGAAATAATCGCTATACTGGTTTCCTCAATAAAAACATCGAGAAGAAACAAATAATTATCAATGGCTCTGATAATGTTTTTTAATCCAAAATCCAAAATCTAAAATCTAAATTTGTGTGGGTCCGCCAGGGAGATCTGATATGTTAAATAAAAAGAATCCGACGAAAACAAAAAGCTGGCAAAACCTCCAACGTCATTACGAAAAAACCAACAATCTTCACATGCGAAGCCTCTTCGCCGAAGATCCCCGGAGGTTTGATAAATTTTCCATTCGCTTTAATGATATAATTGTCGATTATTCCAAAAACCGGATCACCGAAGAAACGCTTAAGGCCCTAATTGAATTGGCCGAAGAATGTGACCTAAAAAATGCGATTGAAAATATGTTTAGCGGCGCAAACATTAATGAAACTGAAAATCGCGCGGTGCTGCATATTGCCCTACGTAACAGAAGCAACAATCCGATTGTAGTCGACGGCCAAGATGTGATGCCGGAAGTCAATGCGGTTTTGGATCAGATGGAAAATTTTTCCAGCCGGGTGATCTCGGGAGATTGGCAAGGATTTACCGGCAAAAAAATCAGCGACATCGTCAATATCGGTATCGGCGGATCGGACCTGGGACCGGTCATGGTCACAGAGGCTTTAAGGCCGTATGCCAAAAAAGGCCTGCGCGTTCATTATGTTTCCAACATCGACGGTACCCACCTGATGGAAACATTAAATCAGTTGAAGCCGGAAACCACCCTGTTTATGATTGCCTCCAAAACCTTTACCACCCAGGAGACGATGACCAATGCATTTTCGGCCAGAGAATGGTTTTTGGAAGCGGCCAAAGACCCGCAACATGTGGCCGGCCATTTTGTTGCGATTTCAACCAATGCGGAAGCGGTTGAAAAATTCGGGATCGATAAAGATAACATGTTTGTTTTCTGGGATTGGGTCGGCGGCCGTTATTCCCTATGGTCGGCCATTGGCTTATCGATCGCCTGCTATATCGGATATGAAAACTTCGTTGAGCTGCTGCAGGGTGCTTTTGAGATGGATCAGCATTTTAAAACAGCGCCATTTGATAAAAACATCCCGATGTTACTGGCTTTAATCGGCATCTGGTATAATAATTTTTACAGGGCCCAGACGGAAGCCATTCTGCCCTATGATCAGTATCTGCACCGATTTTCAGCCTATTTCCAACAGGGCAACATGGAAAGCAACGGCAAATCAATTGATCGCAATGGTGATAAAATTGATTATCAGACCGGCCCCATCATCTGGGGCGAGCCAGGAACCAATGGTCAGCATGCCTTTTACCAGCTCATTCACCAGGGCACCAAATTAATCCCGGCCGATTTTTTGGCGCCTGCAATCAGCCATAATCCTGTCGGAGCGCATCATCAGATCTTACTATCGAACTTCTTCGCTCAGACCGAAGCCCTTTTAAATGGCAAGACCCAAAAAGAAGTGGCTACCGAGTTAGAAAAAGACGGCAGAAGCGATAAAGAAATTCAAAAACTGCTTCCCCATAAGGTGTTTGAAGGCAACCGGCCGACAAACTCCATTCTTTTTAAAAAGCTCACCCCCGCAGTGTTGGGAAGTTTAATTGCCATGTACGAACACAAGATTTTCGTTCAGGGAGTGATCTGGAACATTTTCAGTTTCGATCAATGGGGCGTTGAGCTCGGCAAACAGCTGGCTAAAAATATCCTGCCCGAATTGGCAGACGATAAACCGGTGGATAACCACGATAGTTCAACAAACGGGCTAATAAACGCTTACAAACGGATGCGAAAATAGTGCAATTTCCCATAAAAATGCAATAAAAGTCGTGTTATATATTTTAATTTGTTTAGTACCTCCAACAACTTAAAGTCTGTGGTGTCAGGTGTCAGTGTTCAGGTGTCAGGAAAATAAAGAGGACAGAGCGCAAAAAACAGATGACAGAAGACAAAGGGCAGAATGTTTCTGTTCTCTACCATGTGTTATCTGACACCTGACACCCGACACCTGAAACCTAAAACAAAACTGTGTTTTGTAAATTACCTGCGGTACGGAACAATAAAAGCTGTTTCAAAATAGAAATCCCAACCATTAAGATGTAAGGAAAGGAGAATTATGAAAATGAAAATGAAAAAATGGATGTTAGTATTTCTTGCCCTGCTGTTGTTCTTGGGTGGCTGCGCCCAGACGAATAGCAACACAGCCAAGGCCTCGGCTTCGCCGGTCATTGATCGCATTATACAGCAAGGAGAGCTTGTGGTCGGCATGGCGGGAAACATGCCGCCGTTGAACATGACCACCAAAGAAGGCGAACTGATCGGCTATGAAGTCGATCTGGCCAGGGCCATGGCAAAGGCCATGGGGGTCAGGGCCAAATTGGAGGTTATCCCTTTTGCCGAACTGCTGCCGGCGTTGCAGTCGGGAAAAATCGACTTGATTCTGTCGAACATGACCATCACTCCCGGGCGCAATCTGAAAGTGGCTTTCGTGGGACCTTACTTTACTTCCGGCAAAGCATTCATGACCAAGATTAAAACCATTGCCACGGCGGAAGAACCGCAAGATATCGACGCCAAAAAAACCAAACTGGTCGCGCTTAAAGGCTCCACCAGTCAGGCATTTGTCCAAGAGGCCATTCCCGATGCCACCCTGGTTACTGCCAAAGACTACGACGAGGCCGTAAAGATGGTGCTCGAGGATAAAGTGCATGCGATGGTGGCGGATTATCCGATTTGCGTGGTTTCTGTATTCCGTTACCCGAACCAGGGGTTGTTATCTGTGGTGACGACACTGACCTATGAGCCCATCGGTGTGGGGGTGCCGGCGGGTGATCCCTTGCTGGTCAACTGGGTGGAAAATTTTATGGGAATTGCCGAAGAAACCGGCTTGTTGGAGGAACTGAAGAGGAAATGGCTTCTGCAGGCAGACTGGTTACATCGGCTGCCCTGATCCGGCTTTTTGAAAAAACCGGATAGTTATTCGCTATTTGGTATTGGTTATAGGTGTTAGAAAAAAAGCGGGATGACTTGACCGGAATCATG
>JASFIX010000481.1:0-4051 GCA_050122435.1 Desulfobacterales bacterium | reverse complement strand
CAATTTTTGGATTACTTCCATCGACATAGGCACCAATGTTGATGAGATCCTCCGCTTTACGATAAATGGCCAGGGTTTCCTTTAACTTGTTGGCATACCGGCGATGCTCAGATTCGATGATATCATCCATTACTCGGCTGATGCTGCTGAGGACATCAATGGCCGGGTAGTGATTCTGGTTGGAGAGATCCCGGGTAAGATTGATATGGCCGTCAAGAATGGAGCGCAGCGCATCGGCAATCGGTTCATTGGTGTCATCCCCCTCCACTAGCACGGTGTACAGCCCGGTAATTGATCCCCGGTTGGCAGAAGTCCCTGCCCTTTCACATAATTTGGGCAATAAGGTAAACACGGAAGGGGTATAGCCTTTGGTGGTGGGCGGCTCACCCAAAGCCAGTCCGATTTCCCGCTGGGCCATTGCAAAGCGGGTAACCGAGTCCATCATTAAATTAACATGTTGGCCCTGATCACGAAAAAATTCAGCGATGGCAGTGGCAATAAATGCACCGCGCATTCGAATGAGCGGTAGATGATCCGAGGTCGCTACCACGATGACCGAACGTTCAAGGCCTTTTTCGCCGAGCTCTTTTTCGATAAATTCGTTGACCTCACGGCCGCGCTCTCCAATCAGGGCAATCACGTTAACGTCGGCAGCGGTTTTGCGGGCGATCATGCCCAATAACACACTTTTGCCAACACCGGATCCGGAAAAAATGCCCATCCGTTGACCGCACCCCACGGACAACAGACCATTAATGGCCCGGATACCTAAATCCAGCGGTTTTGAAATCCGTTTGCGGGTCAAAGGATTGATGGGCGTCCCGTATATGGGATATTCGCTTTCAACCGTAATCGGCCCCTTGTTGTCAATGGGATTGCCGAGTCCGTCAATGACCCGCCCCAGAAGCCCGGGACCGACCGGAATAACCGCCCGGTGCTGCCGGGCAACAATGGGACATCCGGGGCCAATACCCCGAATTTCCGCCAACGGCATCATCAGGACCTTATTATCCTTAAATCCCAGAACCTCGGCAGAGATTCTGTGAGAATCACTTTTGGTGTAAATATCACACACGGTTCCAAGTCTGGAGACCGGGCCCTGAGCTTCGATCACCAGACCAACGACATTGGTCACTTTACCGTTGGCCTGGATAGTACAGGCCGTGTCCACGCAATGGTGATATTTGGCCAGACTGAAATTCGTTGCCATGGACGGTTATTCACTTTCCTGCCGCTATTGTTTTAGCTGAGCTTGGAATGATTCTTCGATGGCCTGAAATTGCTTTTCAATGCGGGCGTCAATGTCGCCCCGATCCGTTTCAACCAGACAGCCCCCGCTTTGAATGGACTCCTCGGCCTCAAAATCAATATTATCGACATTACGCAAAAACCGGGAAAACTGGAATCGGGTGTCTTTAATAAATTGGAGATCGTCAGGGTTTAGTTTGATTTTTATCTTTGCGGGATTATTCACTCTGCTCAGGGCCTCCCGGGCAACGCAGGTGACGGTTTCCTGGGTGGTTTTAACCTCGTGACACACAATTTTTCTGGCAATTGACAAAGCCAGCTGAGCCACTTCTTTTTCAACCTCATGATAGATTTCCTGCCGAACATTTTCCAGCTGTGCTAAGATCTGGTTGAGACTGTCGATGACAGAATCCGCCCTTTTTGACCCGGACTCAAAACCGACACGTTTACCTTCAAGAAAACCCTTTTGAAATGCAGCTTCCTTGATATCATCAATCGAAGGCACTTTGTTTCCTTTATCCTTCGCAGGAGTCTTCGGTTCTACTGAAGCCAAACCATCGTCCGCGCAGACCGGATCCATATCCATTTTTTTAAAAAGTGACCGCTGAAAATCACCATTGCCTGTTCGGCTGACGCAAGGATTCCGTGGTTCATCCACCGGAATATTTGGGAAATAATGCAGACGAAAGTCATCCTGCAGCACTCGGGATTCTTTTTTAGTTTCGTCAGGCAATGATTGTGTCTCCTCTGCGGCCGGCGATAATTAACTCTCCTTTGGTTTCCATCTCCTGGATGATATTGGTAATATTTTGTTGAGAATCTTCCACTTCTTTCATGCGAACCGGTCCCATATCCTCTATCTCTTCTTTCAGCATCTCCCCGGCGCGCTCAGACATGTTTTTGAAAATCTTTTCCTTCACCTCCTCGGAGGCTGCTTTAAGCGCAATGGCCAGTTCCATGGTTTCAACTTTGCGCAACAGTTTTTGGACGCCGCGGTCGTCGACCAGGATGATATCTTCGAAAACAAACATGCGTTGTTTGATTTGGGCCGCCATTTCCATGTCGGCCTCTTCCATCTCATTTAGTATCAATTCACTTGAAATTTCATCGGTCTGATTCAATATTTCTGCCAGGCGATCAACCCCGCCGGTAATCTTGGAAATGGTATTTCTCTTGGTTTTTAAAATGTCTTTTAAAATCTCGTTGACCTCATCGACAATCGCGGCTGTGACTTTATCAAGGTTGACGATGCGCATCGACACCTCTGTTTTAATTTCGTCCGGTAATTTGGCGATCACATCACTGGCAACGCGGGTATTAAGGTGTACCAAAATAATGGCAATCGTCTGGGGCTGTTCGTTTCTAATGAGGTCATATATTTCTTCAGCGCTTAGGGTGCTGAGAGCCTTGAGGCCACTGCCTTCGGCGTTTAAGTCATCGCTACCGTTTTGTGCCTGAACGCCTTTCGCATGGACGGATCGGCTCGGTTTTGATTTATACCGCTGGGCAATATGGGCAAATTCTTTTGCAACCTGTTCAACCACTTCGGGTGATATGGTCCGGATTTGAGCCAAATGGTTGTTGATGATTTCTTTTTCCGATTCACTCAGCCGCTTCAGCAGTATATCTGCCAACGGTCTACCCAGGGCGTGAATCAGGATGGCCGCCTTTACCGGGCCTGCTATTCTTTTAGGATCCATAGATGTTTATATGTTTACTTTGCGAATCGAGCAAAAACGGTTCAATCGGGCTCGAGTGGTTATTCCTTGTTCTCTTTCAACCAGTTCCGCACAACCCCTACTGAAGCATCGTTATCCTGGGTGATTAACTGAGTTACCTGATCTTTAAAAGCCGGTAGTTTCCCATCGGCACCGTACTCGCTTTCAAGTTCGCCGACGGTTCTGGGAAGCTGGTGCAACATTTCAGCTTCACCGACGGTATGAGTGGTCAGCCATCTGATCAACGGTTGAACGACAAAGAAAAACGTTAAGATTAAAAACAAAGTCAAAAACGTATATTTAAAATAAGGCTTGTAATTTTCCAGACGCGCCATCCAGGTTTCAAATAACGAATCGTCTTCGGCCGAAGTCATCTGGTTGGTTTCAAAGGGTATATTGACGACCTCTACCTTATCGCCCCGGGCGGCAACAAAATTGACTGCACTTTTGACAAGGTTTTCGATTTTGGTCAGTTCATCGGAGGTTCGCGGAGTGTAGGCCCATTCCAGTTCTCCATCCTCATCTGTAGTGGATTGGTAGGTCCCGTCAACCAGAACGGCAACCGATACCCGCTCTATGCCACCAACCGGATCCAGGGTGCGGCTGGTCAATTTACCGATCTCATAGTTAACGGTGCGGTCTTGTTTCGCAAAAGTGGTATTTTCACTCTCGGTTGTCTGGTTTTGGAGCGGATTACTCTCAGGCAAATTGGATTGGATACCGGGAATCCCCTGGGGTATCGGATCAGCTTCCCGGGCAGTCTCATTGAACATCTGTTCGCTGCGAATCACCTGATTTTCAGGGAGAAAACGCTCTTCGGTCATTTCATATTGTTTGAAGTTCAGGTCACAGGATACACGCACAATGGCCCGGTTGGCTCCCAGTGCTTTTTCCAGCATCGACAATACCCGGTTTTCCAGCTTGCTTTCGACTTTGGCCTGATAATCGAGTTGGTCCGAGCTCAGGGTGGCAATACCGGTATGATCCTTGGAACCGGTTAGTAATCGCCCGTTGCTGTCAACCACGGTGACATTTTCAGGACCCATTCGAGATACACTGGAAGAAACCAGATGCACGATGCCTTG
>JASFIX010000480.1:0-4052 GCA_050122435.1 Desulfobacterales bacterium | reverse complement strand
AGCGCATCGGTCTTAAACCGCCGCGGATAGATGGGTGGGCGCTACTCAACAACACTTATTATCGGTCCTTTGATCAGTATTTTAACGACAGCTTTTCGCTGCGAAGCCTGCTTATTTTTACCAAAAGATGGTTAGACTATCGCCTTTTTCATATGACCGACGCCGATGGTGTTCACCTGGGCATCGCTGGATGGCTTTACAGTCGCCAATCCATCGAAGACCACCGTAAAGAGGCCTGTAGTGAAGAACAGGATATCAAACAACTGGTTTTGGCGCTTCACGCCACCGAAAGGCTGATCGCAGCCACGGGTCGCCGTTTCTTTTTCATTGTGGCTCCCAACAAGTCTTCGATCTACCCTGAATTTGTCGGTTCAATGCCGCAAAGCCCATCATGTAATTACAATAAATACGATCTGTTACTTAAAGAATTCAAAACCAACTCTTTAAAAAATTTTGTAAGGCTTGATCATCTGCTGACAAATACGAAAAAAAACGGCGTCCTGCTCTATGATCCGACCAGTCGCTTTTGGAATGCCCAAGGCGCGATGGTTTCCGCAGGTGCAATTCAACAATACATCGTCAAGGATCCGGTTAAGAAAACGGTAGGGGAAATTAAGCTTACAAGCCCCGTCCATTCCGAAGATCTAAAACGTCAACTCATGGGATTGACGACGGTTGCTGAAGATGAGTCTTTCAGACATTTTAGGGGCTCTGGAAAAGCCGATCTCCCATATGGAATTATTTATGGCGATGAATTCATGCAAAACCAACTCGCATATATCGAACAGCTGTTCAGCCGACTCGACGTCATCCGGGTGGACAGCTTCCCATCCAGACAGCACAAAGAAAATCTGCAGGCCTACGATATTTTTTTACTCGAAAGAGCCGAATCCGGATTGGGGACGATACAGATTGAAATCGACAAAATCTTTTCTACCTTTGAAGGCGACGCTGTTTTGTCACACCGGCACCCGATCGACCTCCAAAATACGGTACCCGGATCAAACATTACGCTGGAGCAGCAGCCGATGGGTTTGCAGATAAAATCCTTGGGGCATCAATCAAGCTTTAAGCTTTTATCCATTCCGGCATCCAGCGATCATATTTTCAGAGTGCTGAAACTGACGATTACATCGCCTCACACTGACCATATGGAAATCAAAGCCATCGGTCATCTGCCCTATTCTGCCCGTAAGATGCTCAAATCCGGACTTACATCGCTTTACCTGCCACTGCCCTTTCAAAGAACTATATCGCTAGACATTCATCCGGGCGACAAGCCCGGCGTGCTGATGTTGAATTCAGCAGAGGTAATCGAGTTCCCCGACAATTTTGATGTCGCCGAGTCACAGCAGAAAACAACCATCCTCGCCCAGGCAGGATCAGAAGTGAACTTAAGCCAATCCTCCACCGAAACCAGTACTTTGGTTCCGAATTCGAAGAACCGCGACGCTGAATTCCATCCTAAAATGGCCCTAATGACAGAATCCGAACTGGCGAGGCTAAACAGGTGGTCGGTAAAACCAACTGTCCCCGAAAATACGGATCTTCTTGGAACTAATGAAACAAAACCATCGAATTCCGTATCGAAAACCGCAACCGATAATTCAATGACACGTGCCGATGGGACAACGGATAGCATCCCCACAGGAGAATCTGCGTCTACGCCTGTTGAGGTTGCTGCCTTAAGGTCTGCATCGATCAACTTAAATGATTTCGCAAGCGGACGTATTTTTCAGCGCAAACACCGCAGAGCAGACATTGTTGTGTCCGGAACATACACCGAACAGATAGAGGCGATTGAGGCGCGGGTCGTCAAAGACGGCAGCCTTGAAGAGATCGTTCCCTGGACCGTAATCGACGCCTCGCCACGTAACGGGATTTTTGTTGGGGCACTTAAGAATGTACCCCAGGGCGGGTGGTATAACCTGCAAGTCCGAAGCGCAACCAATCCCGAAGTTTCAATCCATAGTAAGCAAAAATGGGGCGTGGGAATGCTGGTTGCCTGCCTGGGACAATCGAATATGAAAGAGTGGTTTTACACCGGCACCCAATTAAAGTCAGATCCACTTTTGCGGAAATTTACCGAAAAGGGCTGGTCTCAACTTGGCAAGCAGGGAAATGCAGCCATTGCGTTTGGCAACAAAATAATAGACCGGCTGGGCATCCCGGTCGGACTGCTGGATTATTCGAAAAACGGCTCTGGACTGAGAAAAGAAGCCGACTGGGGTACGGGTTACTGGGAAGACACAGCACCGGGGTCGATATATCATCGCTTTATTTCGGGAGTATCAGAGACAGGCGGCGCAATCGAATTTGTTATCTGGATACAGGGCGAAGCAGACGCTGCCCGTGGCACGGTAACCGAACAAGAGTATGCCGTCTCTCTTGAACGTTTTATCACCCATCAAGTGCGAATGGACATCACGAATAGTTCTGATTTTGAAGACCTCCCATTTCTTGTTGTTATGATGATCAAGCGACCCGGCGGCAAGGACAAACCCCACCAGGCCATCCGCAACGCCCAAAAACAGGTTACTGAAACCATCGCCAATAGTTATCTGGCTGCCACGACGCTGGATCTGAAAAATCATGGCAAGCAGCATCTCACGCCCAAAGCCTATATTTCCCTGGGACAAAGAGTCGCCCAATCGACCCTGCATCTGCTGGGCAAAGAGACCTATCACCGCGGGCCAAAAGTGGCCGAAGTCGCTCAAATCGACAACCAGACCATCGAGATCAGGATTCAACACAATGGCGGCAGTGATTTCACCCCGGCTTCAGGAATTACCGGATGGGAAGTCATTGCCCAGGGTGCTCCGGTTCCCATCGCGAGAATATATCGCCATGATTCCCGCACGATCCGGATACTCCTCGGGCGTCCATTGAACGAGAAAGCCGAAATCCGATATTTGTATGGCGCCATGCCGGATGTCAAACATCCTGTCTTAGACAACTCTCCGATGTCCCTGCCTCTGGAAGAATATCAGGCAAAAATAAATTAATTGAACAAAGAATTATTCGATTTATTTTAGATGCAAATTTTCAAACCGCTTCTCAATAAGGTGAAACGGCAATTCACCTCCTTCGAGGAGAAAGCTGTAGAAATCCCTGCCTATTAACAAATGGCCGTATTTTTTCTTCAATTGCTTAAATTCATGACTGCCGTAGCCATAACATAACTGATATCCAGGGTTGAGACGAAAGCGATCCAATTGCCTTGATGCTTCCGCTGCATCGAATCCGCAGGTTTGCAATAAATCAAGTGCGGTTGATTCCGTGAGCCTTCCAATGGCGAAACCCACATCGATTTGACAGCGCGCTGAACGCCATAATTCGCGTTTGAGACTGACCAGCAATTCCATGGGGTCTTTTAAGTAACCGTATTCGATCAACATGGACTCCGCGTATGACGCCCAACCTTCATAGAACAGGGGTGACTCTATCTGTCGACGAATCGGATTTGAAAGCTTGCGGCGAAAAGAATCCAGGAAATGATGACCGGGAATGGTCTCATGGGCGGTCAGCATCTTGAATTCACGACTCAAACGCCGTTGAAGATGATGGTCGCTCTCCTTGCTGTTATGCTGGGCAAATTGGGTTGAAATATAAAAATAACTTTCCTCCTGCGGATCACGGCTAAAGGCGGCAGCAAAAGAAGCCGAACTTCTCACAGATTTAAGATAGGTAGGTGTGTATTTAATCTTGACAGGTGCATCCAGCAGTTCTTTGCTAAAACCGTTTTGACTGAAAAATTCACGCAAGCGTTGAATCTCATCTTTATAAAGGGCGACAATTTCCTTTTCAGCAACTTGATAAGGGGCAAAGGAATGATAGAGCTGCTCCCAGGTTTTCTTCGCATCTATTCCGGATTGCAGCTTTTGAAGCTTTTCTAAAATCTTCTGCCACTCTTGAACGGCAATGGCAAATATTTCATTTGGTGAATGGATGGACAAAAAATGATCCTTTAAAGAAGTCTCTAAGGTGGAAACAGCAAATCGGCGATCAGGCTCGGAGGATTTGGATTTTAAAAATTGATAAAATTTTTCGAT
>JASFIX010000479.1:0-4055 GCA_050122435.1 Desulfobacterales bacterium | reverse complement strand
ATTCCAACGGTGTGCGCAAGGTTCCTGTGATTGTTGAAGGTGTAAAAGTTACCATTGGTTTTGATGGCGGGACGTGAGCGGTTTAATTTTTTCAGCAGTTGGCTGAAAAAATTAGTTATTGTGGTTATGCAGAAAGCCCAAGTTAAGCGCTTTCAACCACGAAGCGCACGAAGGACACGAAGAGGGATTTTAAATTTATTCTATTATGCCTTCGTGATCTTCGTGTTCTTCGTGTTGAGATAACTATCGGGTGTATTCAACTGGGGATTTCCAGATAACCACATTAGTTATTTGTTATTGGTTAATAGTTACTGGCTTCTTGCTCTTTGCTGATAGCAGAGCCAGTGACCAGGAGCAAGTGACCAGCAACCTAAATCGTTAGATTATGGTAAAGCCTATGTTAGAGGCCAAGTCCAGGCAAACGTCAAACGACGAAACGCTGGTCAGGTTAAAACAGCTGGAGCAGGAAATCCTTGCTCGGGAGGAAGCTGAAGCGGGGCTGCGCCGCCAGAATGAATACCTGACTGCACTGCACGAAACATCGTTAGGCTTGGTTGACCGCCTGGACAAGGAAGAGTTGCTGGAAGCCATTTTGTTGCGGGCGGCGCGGCTCAGCGGCACCGAGCATGGCTATATCTATTTGCTGGAACCGGGCGATAAAGAAATGCAGATCCAGGTGGGGATGGGTTTTTTTAAAAGCCAGCTCGGTCTGCGGGTTAAACCGGGTGAGGGCATGGGCGGCAAAGTCTGGCAGCAAGAGCAACCGATCGTGGTCGATGACTACTGCTCCTGGAATGGCCGGCTGGGCGATAAATCCCTGGATAAGCTGCATTCTGTGATGGGCATTCCACTTAAATATGGAAACCGGATACATGGTGTCATCGGTTTGGCCACGATCGCACCGGACAAGAAATTTCAGGAGGAAGACGTTGCCATTTTAGGTCGCTTTGCCGAGCTGGCCCTGGTCGCCCTCGACAAAGCCAAATTGTACACCGACGTTCGTCGCGAACTGGCCGAGCGCAAGCGAACCGAAGAAACCCTGCGTGAAAGCGAGGAGCGTTATCGTCTGCTTTTAGAATCTTCTCCCGATCCGATTGTGGTCTATACCATGGACGGCCGGGCGACCTATGTCAATCCGGCTTTCGAGCAAACATTCGGTTTTACGGGCAAGGAAGTGTTCGGAAAGCGGATCGATTTTGTGCCTGAGGAAAGCTGGCCGGAAACCAAAGATGCCATTGAGAACATGCTTAGCGGGAAAAAGATTCAGCTGTTCGAAACCCGTCGTCTCACCAGTGACGGCCGGGTGCTGGATGTTCAAATCAGCTCGACACTTTACCACAACCAGGCTGGCAATCCGGTGGGCAATATTGTTATTTTGCGGGATGTCAGTGATCGTAAATCGGCCGAGAAGGTTTTAAAAGAGTATCAGGATCATCTGGAAGAACTGGTTGAAGAGCGCACCGCTGAACTGGCGGCGACCAACCAGCAGCTTGAACAGGAAATCGAAGAGCGCAGAAGAGCCGAAGCGGCTTTGCGTAAAAGAGAAGTGGAGCTGGAGGCTCAATCCCATCACCTTGCGGAAGTCAACACGGCCCTTAAAGTCCTCTTGAAACAGCGGGAAGATGATAAAAAAGAACTCGGTGAAAACGTCCTGTCCAACGTAAAGGAATTGATCGGCCCCTATGTTGAAAGATTAAATAAAAGCCGTTTAAACACCCATCAAAAGACTCTTGTCAACATCATGGAGTCCAATCTGGAAAATATTATCTCACCGTTTATCAGCAAACTGTCCTCAAAGTATTTCAACTTTACGCCCATGGAAATCAAGGTGGCCAATCTGGTTAAAGAGGGCAAAACCAACAAGGAAATCGCCGAGCTGCTGTGTTTATCAAAAAATACGATTTTGTTTCACCGGCACAACATTCGCAGCAAACTCGGTCTAAAAAACAAAAAAATCAACCTGCGGTCCCACCTTTTATCCTATGATAAATAGTGGTTATACCCCACTATTTCCCAGCTATTTTATCTACTTGACATTATCCAGCTTTTCGCTATGGTTGGGGCGTTGATATACCATATCAAGACCCTATATTGCCGCCCGGTTGATATTTCAATCCGAATAAAATTTGGACGCCCATTATTCTATTGACTCAGGCGCAGAACCATTATAGCTAAGGCACTTTAAATACAATTCGCTCAATCAAATGAATTTAATTCATATTTTTTAAATTCGTATGACTGGAAGAGCGCCTGTCTCGACTTTTAAAGATTGGGTATTTGATGGCGACTTTAAACGTTAACGATGTCACCCTTTCATTCGGCGGTTTAAATGCTCTGAGTGAGGTGTCCCTGACGATTGAACCGGGTCTGATTACCTCGATTATCGGCCCTAACGGGGCCGGTAAAACCAGCCTGCTGAATTGCATTTCCGGTTTTTACCATCCCACAAAAGGCGAAATCTTCTATGGCGACCACAACCTTTCCAAAGCATCTCCCCACCAGGTGACCAGCCTGGGAATTGCGCGTGCCTTTCAAAATATCGAGTTATTCAGCGGCATGACGGTCCTGGACAACCTCTTGCTGGCCCGCCATCAGAACTTGAAATACAATATATTTCAAGCCGTTTTCTATTCCAAGAAAACATCTACCGAGGAGGCCAAAAATCGACAATATGTCGAAGAAGTCATCGATTTCATGGAGCTTGAACCGTATCGTAAAAAAACGGTCGGCAGCCTCAGCTATGGTATCCAAAAAGGCGTTGAAGTTGCGCGGGCGTTGACACTGGGCCCGGATTTGCTCTTACTGGATGAACCCATGGCCGGTATGAATATCGAAGAAAAGGAAGATATGGTGCGTTTTGTCATGGACATTCAGAAAGAACGCCATACCACCGTGGTGCTGGTGGAACATGACCTGGGTGTCGTGATGGACATATCCGACCATGTATATGTACTCGACTTCGGAGAGCTCATTGGCGCCGGCTCGCCCGATGAGGTCGCTAAAAATACAAAAGTCGTTGAGGCCTATATCGGGGAAGAATAGCGAGAATGGCAGGGAAAGAGGACATACTCAAATATACGATTCCGCAGCTGTTACGCTGGCGGGTTCAGGAGACCGGCGACAAGGTCGCGCTGCGTGAGAAAGATTTCGGTTACTGGAACAACTACACCTGGAACGACTTTTACGACCGCGTGCGCGAGGTCGCCCTCGGGCTCGAAAAGCTGGGTCTCAAAAAGGACGAAAAGCTGGCATTGATCGGCGATAATATTCCGGAGATGCTGTTCGTCGCCATTGGGGCCCAATCCGTCGGTGCGGTCTCAGCCGGGATTTATCAAACCAGCCTGCCCGATGAAATTGCCGAACTGATCAATTATATGGACATAACGTTTGTTTTTTGCAACGACCAGGAACAGGTGGATAAGCTGGTTGAAGTCCGGGACCAGATTCCCCAGGTGCGCAAGGTGATATACGAGGATCCGCGCGGCATGCGCGGCTACCGATCCGACGACTGGTATCTCTATATCGAAGATCTCTATGAAATGGGCGCCGCGGTGCATGCTGAAAACCCGGAAAGATACGACGCCTTGATTGACCAGGGAAAACCTGACGATGTTTGCCACTTCTGTTTGACCTCCGGTACCACCGGACTGTCCAAAGCCTCCATGATGACCCATAAAAACTACGTCAACATGGGCATTCAGATTACGAAAGTCGACCACCTCTCGGACACCGATGAATATCTCTCTTTTCTGCCCTTTGCCTGGATCGGAGAGCAGATGAACTCCTTTGGGGTGGCCATGGCCAAGGGGATCACGATCAACTTTCCGGAGTCGGTTGAAACCAGCATGGAGGATCTCAAGGAGATCGGTCCTCACTTTATGTTTGGTGCGCCCAGAATCTATGAAACCATACGTTCTCAAATCTGGCTCAAGATCGATGACTCTTACTGGCTCAATCGCTTTATTTACGGAAAATTCATTAAGATCGGAGAGAAAGCCGCCCGCTATCGGATGAGCGGCGAACGGATGCCGGCATCCCTGCGTTTTATGGCCTGG
>JASFIX010000478.1:0-4065 GCA_050122435.1 Desulfobacterales bacterium | reverse complement strand
ACAAATGAAGGGGCCAGGAATCCCCCGGTGCCGCCGGTGACATGGTGTTCGGCTTTAAGAACCACATTGACCACCTCGGCAAAAGCCCAGGTCACCAGGCACAAATAAAAGCCGCGCACCCTTAAAATAAGCAACCCGATCAGTACACCGATAAAACCTGCGGCGAGGCCGCCCGCTACAAGACCCAGAAAAGGTGAAAGGCCAATGTGCTCGGCCAGTAAAGCCGAGGTGTAACCCCCGATGGCCGGAAAGGCCACGTGCCCATATGAAAAGAGTCCCGTATAGCCGAAAATGATATTCCAACCGATGGTCAAGATGGCATAATAGCAGAATAAACTTACCACCATTGTCCACACAGAAGGCAACACCCAAGGTGCAATCAGGCCCAATGTGATCATTACGCAGGCAACGATAATCTCATTTCTTTTCATAAGACATTCAACCCGCTATTTCTGTCCGAAGAGCCCCTGGGGCCTGAACAGAAGAAAAAAGGCCATCATTAAAAAACCGATAGCGTCTTTGTAAGCCGATGAAATGTAAAAAGCACCCAAGGTCTCGGCGATGCCGAGCATCAACCCGGCCACCAATGCGCCTGCAATTGAGCCCAGGCCACCAATGGCCATGACCTCATAACTTTTAACCAGCGGAGAACCACCGATCGTGGGCGATAAGGTAAAAATAGGGGCAACCAGGGCACCGGCAGCCCCTGCCAGTGCGCAGGCCACCCCACAGGAAATCCAGCTTTCTTTGCCGATACCGACGCCGTTTATTTTGGCGCCTTTGCGCGACAAGGTGATGGCCCGCCATCCTCGCCCCCGCCACGACTTCTTTATAAACAGCGCCAGGCCTAAAACCAGAAGGGCAGAGACGACGCCGGCCAACACCTCATTTCCACTGATTTTGACACCCAAGATGTGGACATCAACGGGAATATAGTCGGGTGGTTTATGACGAAAAGGTCCGAAGACTTTGATTGCCAGCTGCCGAAAAAAGAGCAGCAATGCAAATGTCATGATCAGGGCATAATCCATCGGCTTTTCAATTTCCTGCTTATGAATGGGGCTCAGAAGCAGTTTCTCGACAACCGCGCCAAGTAAAAACGTAATGGCGATGGCCGAAGGTACGGCAAAATAAAAGGGCAATCCCAGCAGCGTCATCGAATAGTAGGCCATATAGCCCCCGATCATATAGAACTCACCGTGGGCAAAATTGATGATCCGCATGACGCCGTTTAAAAGCGCCAGCCCGACACCCATGAGCGCGTATACCAGCCCTATGGTTATGCCGCGTATAATCAGCTCCAATAACATCCGCGAATCTCCCGAAACATTTTCCCGGGGGTGGGGGCCCCCGGGATGTTTTGGACAGTTTGGATACCGTTAGGGATAAATTTCCTCGCGTTTGTACCCTTTCCCTTCAACGGCGGTCAGCTTGTTGATAAAAAGCTGATGCCCCATCCACTGGTTCCAAATCGGCCCCGGTCCTTCCCTGCGCTCAAAGGTAATCAGGCCCGTAGTGCCTTCAAACTTGGTGTCTTTTAGTCCTGCAGCCACATCTTTGGGATCCGATGATTTGATTCGCTCCATGGTCTCTGCCAGAATCATCACCTCGTCATACAGAAAGAGGGCGAAAACCGGCGGATCCATATTGTATTTGGCCTTGTAGGCCTTTTTAAATTTTTCCCCTAAAGGAGAAAGCTTAAGCTTATCCGACTCGAAAGTGGCATATGCCACACCGACGCCCTTATCTCCCAGGATTTCATAAAAGGCCGGGTAAGTGGGCCAATCCCAACTGCAAAGGATCTGAATCCCGGGGGCAAGGCCGATTTCATGGGCCTGTTTGGGTATCAGATTGGTGGCCTCATAAACCGCGGCGATCACCAGGAGTTCCGGCTTGGGTGATTTGGCCTTCAATTCCAGCAGCTGGGGTTTAAGATCCGTTGCCTCCTGCGGGTAACCGATGCTGTAAACGGTAAGCCCTTCGGCTTTGGCAATTTTTTCCAGATATTCGGCAAAGCCGGTACCAAAGGCATTGGTTTCATACAGGATGGCCATGGTCTTGAAATTATTCTTCATATAAGGCAAGGCCAGCTGGGCAATTTCGGCATTAAAAGGTCCCACGCGATAGATATAATCCGAATGACCTGCGGTTAAATCGTCGGTCCAGCTGTAATGAAGCATAATCGGCACCTGCATCTGGGTGGCGACCTTCGCCTGGGCAACCGCCACCGAACTGTGCCACAATCCCACAACAGCGGAAACTTTCTCGGTGGTAATCATTCGCTTGATTGCGATGGTCCCGGCGGCCGGTTTACCCTCGTCGTCGGCGATGACGACCTCAACTTTCTTGCCCAGGATCCCGCCTTTGGCATTGAGCTCTTCTACAGCCAGTTCAACAGTTTGCACGTTGATTTTACCGGACCTGAAATCACCGGTGGACAGGGGAGTAACCAGCCCCAATTTGATGGTATCGGCGGCAATCGCGCCGAAAGAGAGAAAAAAAACAGATACAACTAAAATAAGAACGGTGAATAATGCTGACTTTTTCATGGTACCTCCTTGGTTTTGATTTACGGCTATACGGTTAATACTAGACTCCCAGATAATTTCTCTTGATATGCTCATTTCCCAGCAATTGTTTACTGGCTCCCTGCATGGCAATTTTGCCATTTTCGAGCAAGTAGCCTCGCTGGCTGATTTTGAGCGCGTGAAAGATGTTTTGCTCGGTCAATAAAATTGTAGTTTTCTCTTCCCGATTGATACGAGCGAGAACGCTCATAATGTCCTTAATTACCAGAGGCGCCAATCCCAGGGAGGGCTCATCAAGCAAGAGCATCTTGGGGTTGCTCATCAGACCGCGCCCGACGGCCAGCATCTGGCGCTCTCCGCCGCTGAGAGTTTCTTCCTGCTGTTTTTTACGTTCGGCTAAAATGGGAAACAAATCAAAGACAAAATCCATCTGTTGCTTTGTGTTGCCGCGGGCCATTTTCGGATATGCGCCCATTAAAAGGTTCTCTTCGACACTCATCTGTCCAAAAAGCCAGCCCTCCTCCGGTACCAGCGCAAGGCCCAGGGCAGCGACTTTATCGGCCGCAAGACCGTGAATGGGACGGCTTTTAAAAGATATTGCACCCTGTTCCGGAACCAGCATGCCGGCGATAGTTTGAAGCAAGGTTGATTTTCCCGCGCCGTTCGGACCCAATATGCAAACAAACTCCTCTGTCTGAATCTCCAGCGATACCGAGTAAAGCGCTTGAAGGCCGTCATAAAAGACATTTAAGTTTTCGATATTCAGCATGTCTGGCCTACTTTTCCTCAAACTTGTATTCTTCGCCCAGATAGGCCTCAATCACTTTTTCGTCGTTGGCAATATCAGCCGGACATCCGTCGGCGATGAGAGCGCCCTGATGCAGGCAAAAAATGTGATGAGCGGTCTCCATTATGGCGCTCATCACATGCTCAACCCACAGGATGGTGACCTTGAACTCCGAATGAATTCGGGCCAAAATCGCCATCATCTCCTTAGTCTCAGAAGGGTTCAATCCGGCAATGGTTTCATCCAGCAGCAGCAATTGGGGACTCACTGCCAAAGCGCGCGAGAGCTCTAAAAGCCGTCGTTCCTGAAAAGTCAGGGTTTTGGCCAAACGGCTGCGCTTGTCCCATAATCCGGCCAGATCAAGCAAGGCTCTAAAGTCCACCTGCCCCGGTTTGGCGCAGACCTGTAGATTTTCAAAAACACTCATATTCATAAACGGTCGCGGAATCTGGTAGGTGCGTCCAATGCCGGCGCGGCATATTTGGTGCGGGCGCATGCCGGAAATGGTGCGATCTTGAAAGAGGATATCACCCTGGGTCTGTTTATAGACGCCGGTGATGCAATTAATCAGGGTCGTTTTCCCGGCACCGTTGGGCCCAATCAGCGCCACGATCTGATGCTTGATGATGTCGAGGCTGATATTCTTGAAGACCACGAGGCCTCCAAAAGCCATTGAGAGGTTCCTGACGTTGAGGATTGTGTCAAGATTAGAATTCATACTGTTTCCCACAAAATTAACCATCTCTTTTC
>JASFIX010000477.1:0-4078 GCA_050122435.1 Desulfobacterales bacterium | reverse complement strand
GGCGATCTGCTTTACGCTGACCCTGATCGATAAAATGCTTTATTTTCTACCCCAGTCATTGCTGGGCGTTTTTGCCTATCTGGGGGCTGACTTCCATTTTCAAAATATCGCCAAAGGTATTATCGATAGCCGAGACATTCTGTATTTTGTAAGCATCTGCTTTGTCGGCCTTTATGGAGCTTATCTGGCGCTGCTGCACAGACACTAAGGAGAATAAAATGCCGGGTAAAAAAAGATCGGAGAAATACATTAAATTTTTGATCTATTTGGTAATCGTCGTTCTGGTAAATGTGGCGGGTATCACCCTATTTTTCAGAATGGATATGACCGCCAACAGGATGTATTCGATCTCCAATGCCAGCAAAAAAGTGGTATCCACCCTTTCCGAACCCCTGACCATTAAGGTCTTTTTCACAAAAAACCTGCCTGCGCCTCACAACAATACCGAACGCTACCTGCATGATATGCTGGAAGAATATGCGATTTATGCCAACAACCACTTTAACTACCACTTTTACGACGTCAGTGCCGAAGAAGGTGAATTGTCCGAAACAAGCCAGGAAAACCAGAAACTCGCAAATAACTATGGAATTCATCCCATCCAGATTCAGGCCATCGAAAAGGATGAAGTCAAATTTCAACGGGCATATATGGGGATGGTCATCATTCACGGTGACTTGATTGAGCGCATTCCGACCATAACCACAACCGACGGACTGGAATACAAACTGACAACCACTTTCCAGAAACTAAATAATAAAATAAGCGCATTACTGAGCCTGAAGGAGAAAATGCAAATTAAACTTTATTTGTCATCCTCCCTTTACCAGATGGCCCCCTATATCGGTCTGAAACGGCTTTCTCAAATCCCTGATGAGGTGGAAAAAATTGTCGCAGAGCTAAACCAAAAAAATTACAATAAGCTCCAATTCGAATATTTTGATCTTGCGGCGGATGAGGAACGGGAGGCCGCCATTAAAAAGTACAATATCATGAATGTCAAATGGCCGGCCTTGGCCAAAGGAGCGGTTCAGCCCGGCGAAGGTGTCATTGGTCTGGTCATGGAATTCGGCGAGCGTGCTCTGATGAACCCGCTGCTGCAGGTGATAAAGATTCCGATCATCGGCAGCCAGTACAAATTATTGACTATCGAAGAAATGCGAGAAATGATTGATAAAAATGTCGAAGCCCTAATCGATATCAATGAAGACCTGGGCTATCTGGCCGATCACGGAACACTGGACTTCAGTGGTGCCTCTGCTTTTAGTCAGACAGGTCGCCAGAACCCGGACGCCGTATTGAATTTTCGAACACTGATCTCGCAAAATTACACGTTAAAGCCCATCAACCTTAAGACCGAAGCCATACCGGATAACCTCAAATCCATGGTTATCACGCGCCCCACCCAGCCGTTTTCCGATTATGAGCTGTTTCAAATCGACCAGTTTCTGATGCGAGGAAAAAACCTGATCCTAATTCTTGATCGATTCATAGAAGTTCGGCCCGCCAATCAGCAGAGCACGGGGATGGGCGGTCAGCAGCCGGTCTATGTCCCATTAGATACCGGGCTCGAGAAACTGCTGAACCACTATGGGATTCGGGTTAAAGATTCTTACGTCATGGACGAAAATTGCTTTCGCCAACAGTTACCGGCTCAACTCGGCGGCGGCGAACGGCCGATTTATTTCGCACCGATTATTAAAAGCCGGTTTATCAACAAAGAATTGGAGTTTATGAAAAGCATCAAAGGAATGATCACCTTAAAGATATCGCCACTGGAATTGGACCTTGAACGCCTGACCGCCAATGGTTTGAAAGCCACACGCCTGGTGGCGTCCTCGGAGAAATCATGGGAGATGAGCGGGCGAATTACATTGAATCCGATGTTCATTCAGCCGCCGTCTTCAAAGGAAGAGATGCAAAGCAAGCCCCTGGCGTATATTCTGGCGGGTGAATTCCCGAGCTACTTTACCGACAAACCCATCCCGGCAAAAGAAATCAACGAAAATAAGTCTGATAATGAAGATCCGGAATCTGCCGGGCAAAAAAAGCAAAGCCAAACATCCGCTCCGCAGTCTGAAATCGATCTTTCGAAAATCGTTACCGACGGTCAGTTCCTTGCCCGGGGCAAACCCGGCAAAATCTTTTTAATGGCTTCAGCCGATATGCTGAAAGACAATGTGTTGGATGCCGGTGGCAGGGGACCTAACGCAACCTACATCCTGAATGTCATTGATTACCTCAATGACCGCGAAGATATTGCCGTCATGCGCGGAAAAGAGCAGCGCTTCAACCCGCTCAATGATCCCAAAGCGGGAACAAAAACATTTATCAAAACATTGAATATCATTGGCCTGCCTGCCCTGGTGGTGCTTTTCGGAATCGCGGTCTGGTTCCGCCGGCATAACCGCAAGAAAAACATTCAGATGATGTTCCACAAAGGTTCATAGGTTCTGGGTTCATAGGTTCTGGGGTTCAGGGTTGTAACAGGTTGTCAGGTTTCAGGGGAAAGAGAACCGCAGAACACCGAACAAGGAATAATGAATGTCGAAGGAAAGGAAAACCTCATCATTCGAAATTCCTTGTTCGATATTCGATATTCAAAATGGTGCGGCCAAAGGCCAAAATACTTGAACCTTCGAACCTCTGAACGCTGAATTCTTGAACCCTGAACCTCTGAACCTGTGAGGAAAAAATGAAGGTAAAAAAAGAATATCTAATCCTCATTCTCATCATCATCGGACTATCCGCCTACCTGCTGATGCGAAGTTCCGATCGCTCCCTTTATCAGTTACCGGAGCTCGAAGGGCTGCAACAGAGCGAAATTAGCAAAATTGAAATTTCACAGAGCGGCAATTCGTTTAATTTAAAAAAAAGGGACAACCAGTGGTACCTTGAGCCAGAGGGATATCTTGCCGACGAGATTAAGGTTAACGCGATGCTCAACGTTTTTGAGGCCCTTGCCCTGACTGCCCTGGTATCTGAATCAGAGGATTATAACCGCTATGATTTACACGCTGAAAAAAGAATCAGCGTAAAGGCCTGGCAGCAAACGACGTTGAAACGAAATTTTGATATCGGAAAAGCCGCTTCGTCGTTTCGGCACACCTTTGTCAGGCTTAATGGTGACAGCCGGGTCTTTCACGCCAGTGGCAATTTCCGCAGTAAATTTGATTTTACGATCGACGATCTGCGCGATAAAACCGTTTTGTCTTTTAAGACCACTGAAATCCGGCAGGTTGAAGTTATCAAGGATGCGCTTTCCGTGAAGCTGATTCGCAGCAAGGTTCCGGTTAAGCCGGTTGCCGGACAGCAGCAAAAAGCAGATACTGCCCCTGCGCCAGTTGTAAAATTTGAATGGCAAAACGAGGATGGGCAAAAAGGAAATGAAAGCAAACTCAACCAGTTGCTGACCACTCTGGGCAATCTAAAGTGCGCCGATTATATCAATGACCGCCAAAAAGACACATTTTCAGCGCCGATATATGCCGTAAAGTTAAAAGGGATGCAGGATTATCAGTTGGAGATTTTTACCCGGCTTCAAACGGATGACAAAAAATATCCGGCAATCTCCTCCGACAGTGATTATCCCTTCTGGTTATACGAGAACAAGGTTCAGCAAATCATGATAAACCCCGCAGAAATGATCAAAACGTCTGAATCGGATGAAAAAACATCCAAACCGCCCAAGTCCGAATAATCGTATAAAACAATATGATATCCAAACTTTTGGGGAAGATGATTTATTTGGAATTCGCTAATCATATTTGAATAAAATAAGAATTGAAGCAGTATAGCCGATTTATAAACTTCAGCCAAAGTGTGAATTTCGATGGCTAATATACAATTTTGGATAAAGCAACTTCAGGTTCAATTATTGTCTTTTGGTCTGAACAATACTGTAATGTGGGTATTAGGGACTCCGAACCGATCCAAGGGTATCATCACGGCATGATTTTTAGTAAGACCCGGAGGAAATGAAACAGAAACCGGCATTTCACCGGATATAACACCCTCACCAGCACATCGTGCGCATTCATAAAATCCCACGCCTCCGTAACCTCGACATGTCGGACAA
>JASFIX010000476.1:0-4080 GCA_050122435.1 Desulfobacterales bacterium | reverse complement strand
CAATTTATACCGACACGCCCTGGCTAAGAGATGATGGGGGATTTGGAACAGGTATCGGTGTTGGATCCGGGGGCAGTGGTATTGGGATACGGTTCGGCCGATAATCATTACAAAAGCCGGCTTTCCACGCCTAGGGTTTGTTGCCGTAGAAGGGGGACGTCCGTGAAATATTGATATTTGAAATTGGATTTATTTACGTAAGGTTCATGTCGCGGCAGGCTTTTATAGATACTTCAGAAGTAGGATTGTCCTCTGCTGCTGCCTTTAGCTGGCCGTAGCAGATGCTTCTCCAAATGTCCATATGTCACGGACGTCCCTTTTATCCCTATACGATAAAGCGTTTGCTTTACGTTTATTTAACTGATTGCCTGCCCAAACCTTGAATAATGATTGACTAAATCCTATTGATTTGTTTATAGATTTTGGTTAACAATTTTAAAAGCACCTACTCCTCCAGACCTGAACTGGTTCTCTGATTACTGAATCGAATCCTGCTGCTCATCCGATATTTATTTTTTCAGAATTATCCGCATACTGAGTTGACTTGTTTGAAACCTTAATTACGGGGGTGCCCTATGGTAGATGAGGGTTTTAAACGCAAGCTCGCCGCCATTCTCAGTGCAGACGTTGAAGGCTACAGCCGCCTCATGGATGATGATGAAGAGGCAACCGTCCGCACACTCACCGCTTACCGCACTGCAATCGCCGACCTTGTCCAGCAATTCCGGGGCCGTATCGTAGACACGCCCGGCGACAACATCCTGGCAGAGTTTTCCAGTGTGGTGGATTGTGTAAACTGTGCCGTTGAACTCCAGCGCGACATTGCCGAACGAAATGCCGATCTGCCTGAAAGCCGCAGAATGCAATTTCGTATCGGTGTGAACCTCGGTGATGTCATCGAAGAGGAAGGCCGAATATACGGCGATGGCGTCAATATCGCCGCGAGGGTCGAAGCTATGGCTGAAGCCGGAGGTATTTGCATCTCCGGAAGGGCTTATGACCATGTGGAAAACAAACTGGAGTTAGAATACGAAAACCTCGGAGAGCATCAGGTTAAAAATATTACAAGGCCTATACGGGTATACCGGGTGCTGTCCTTTCCTGGAGCCGCCGCCCATCGAGTTGTTCAAGCGAAGGAAACTTTAGGACGTAAATGGCGTAAAATGGCGTTATCAATCGCCGCAACAGTTGTTGTTGCTGTCATTGGATTAGGAATCTGGCATTTTTACTTGCGCCGCCCAACAGTGGAGCCTGCATCGGTTGAAAAAATGGCATTCCCGCTGCCGGATAAACCCTCCATTGCAATTCTACCGTTCGATAACATGACCGGCGATCCCGAGCAGGAGTTTTTCAGTGATGGCTTAGTAGAGGAGATCATTACCGCGCTCTCGAGTGTCCCGGAGTTTTTTGTCGTCGCCCGCAACTCGACATTCACCTACAAAGGAAAGCCCGTCAAAGTTCAGCAGATCAGTGAAGAGTTGGGGGTACAGTACGTCCTGGAAGGAAGCGTGCGCAAATCCGGAGAAAAAGTCCGCATAACAGCGCAGCTCATCGATGCGCTTAAGGGGCACCATTTATGGGCGGAAACCTATGATCGGAACATAGAAGACTTATTTGCGGTGCAGGAAGAGATCACGGTTAAGGTCATTACCGAGCTGCGCGAAAAGATAACTGGATCGGCGCAAATACGTTTTGCAGAACCATGTTCAGAGAATCTTGAAGCATATTTGAAGTACTTGCAGGCAAATGAGCTCACCCAGCGCTTTAACACGACAGATAACGCTAAAGCCAAGCGTCTGGCCGAGGAAGCCGTTGCCCTTGATCCCGAATATGCATGTGCGTATTCACTATTAGGTATGATACACCGAATGGATGTTTTTCTCGGCTCAACGAGTTCTCCCGCGCGCTCTTTGGCAACCGCCAGGGAGATGGTTGATAAAGCAATGGAAATAAATCCTTCCCTTGCAGGGCCGCACGGCATACTTTCACTAATCTATCTCACAATGGACCAGTACGAGAAAGCGATTGCGGCAGCAGAGAAAGCGGTTGCTCTCGAGCCCAATAACAGAATAGCCAATATTGCCATGGGTATTACTCTCGTTCAAGCGGGCAGACCGGAAGAATCCATACCGTTTATTAAGAAAACCATGCGTATTGATCCATTTTCAACCAGCTATCTTGGTTACCTGGGATGGGCCTATTTTCTGGCAGGGCAACATGAAGAGGCGATTAAGGTAATTAGCGCACATTTGGATAAAACCAAAGATTTCCGGGCATCCCTTATCCTGGCCGCAGCATACAATGCAGCCGGCCGCGAGGAAGAGGCCCATGCTGTTGCATCGGAAATCCTCGAGATGAATCCCAAATTTACATTGGAGCAATTTTCAAAATCCCTCCGATATAAAAATCCTGAAGATAAAGAACTCATCATAAGTAACTTGCGGAAGGCTGGACTGCCGGACAAACCACCACTGCCGCTGCCCGATAAGCCCTCCATCGCCGTGCTGGCGTTCGACAACCTCAGCGGCGATCCTGAGCAGGAGTTTTTCAGCGACGGCATTTCAGAAGAGATCCTCAGCGCCCTTTCAAAGACAGATCAGCTTTTTGTAATCGCCCGCAACTCTTCTTTTGTCTACAAGGGCAAACCTGTCGATGTCAAACAGGTCTCAAGGGAACTGGGTGTGCGCTATTTGCTCGAAGGCAGTGTCCGAAAATCTGGAGATCGGGTAAGAATTACCGCCCAATTGATCGATGCCACCACGGGTCATCACCTGTGGTCGGAACGATACGATCGTGAACTGAAAGACATCTTTGCAGTGCAAGATGAAATCACCATGGAAATAATAACCGCTCTGCAAGTAGAACTTACTGAGGGTGAGCAGATGCGTATGTGGGCCAGTAGATATAAACGCCTCGATGTACAGTTAAAAGCCATGGAGTTATTATCGCTGTGGCGGGAAGGCTCATACGAGAGTCATATGAGGCATGGGCAGGTAGCACAGGAAGTCGTCGATATGGCGCCTGAACAGGCGGTCGGGTATAGAGGTCTGGGCTGGTATTATTGGTTCCTTGGGAATGCTGGTAAGTCACCCAAGGAGTCTTATGGAAAAGCCTTTAAATTTGCGCAAAAGGCTCTCTCTATCGATGAATCGGATCCCCTTACTCATGGCTTATTGGGCAATATCTATTTGATTATGAGGCAATATGAGAAGGCGATTGAAACAGGGAGGCGAGCTATAGAACTTGAGCCGAATGGGGCTCAGGTCCATGGGCTTTTGGGTCTTACGTTAAGTTTTGCTGGTAAACCTGATGAAGGCATCAGGTATCTTGACCAGGCAATTCGTCTCAACCCTTTTCCTGCCAACTGGTACTATCAGCACTTAGGCCGCTGTTACAGGGTAAAAGGGCAGTACGATAAAGCACTAATAGAGTTTAAAAAAGCGCTTCAGTTAAGTCCAAAGAGTGCAATGAACAATATGGAAATAGTCGCAATCTATGCTTTATTAGACCGACAGGAGGATGCTGAGGCTGCAGCTAAAAAGTTATTGAAGGTGAACCCCAGTTTTTCTGTAAAGCGAGTTTCAAAAGCGTTGCCGTATAAAAATCAAGCTGACATTCAGCCATTTGCCGACGCGTTGCGAAAGGCCGGACTTCCCGAGTAAGAAAAACGGATATGCAATTCAGCATCAATAAGGTGATCAGATGACCGCAGAGCAAAAAGTTACTCGAAAACTTAGGGCCATCATGAGTGCTGATGTCAAAGGCTACAGCATCCTCATGGCCGATGACGAGATTGCCACTGTCCAGACCCTGAAAGATTACCGCAATATCATGTCGACATCTATTGAACAGCACGGCGGCAGAGTGGTGGATGCGGTGGGCGACAACCTGCTGGCAGAATTTGACAGCGCGGTGGATGCCGTTGAGTGCGCCGTGGAAGTCCAGAAGGAGCTGAAAACAAAAAATCAGAAGCTCCCGCAAGACAAACGCCTGGAATTTCGCATCGGGGTCAACATCGGCGATGTGATTCAAGATGGCAACAGCATCTTTGGCGATGGCGTCAATATTGCCGCGCGGATA
>JASFIX010000475.1:0-4081 GCA_050122435.1 Desulfobacterales bacterium | reverse complement strand
GTTTATAAAGCCCTGGACGATGCTGCCGAAAAACACCCCGGCCAAACAGCAATTCTTTTTCTGGAACGCAAAATAAAATACCGAGAGCTAAAATTGCTGTCCGAAAAACTGGCAGCAGCCCTGCAGGGGCTGGGCGTGCAAAAGGGAGATCGGGTATGCGCCTTTTTGCCGAATTGTCCCGAGTTTATCATCAGCGACTGGGCGATTATGAAAGCGGGCGCGGCATTGGTGCCCACCAGTATTTTGCGGACCGATGAGGGATTAGTCCACGAGGCGGGCAGTTCCGGCAGCCGGGTGGTGATATGCCGGCAGGAGCATCTGGAGCGGGTTCTGGGTGTAAAGGATCGCTGTGAGAT
This sequence comes from Desulfobacterales bacterium, assembly GCA_050122435.1. Lineage (GTDB taxonomy): Bacteria > Desulfobacterota > Desulfobacteria > Desulfobacterales > JAHEIW01 > JAHEIW01. Next base: position 3,725 of record JASFIX010000475.1, on the reverse strand, counting down.
CGAGCATATCATCGTCACCTCTACCAAAGGCTACGACATCCAGGAGGTATCCGTCAGCCTGCCGCAGGGCTGCCATGAGTTTAGAAAACTGATCGAAGAAAACGAAGCGCTGACCGCACCGGTGAACCTTAATCCTAAAGAGGATCTATGCGAGCTGGCTTTCACCGGAGGTGCGACCGGCCTGCCCAAAGGGGTAATGGTGACCCACTTCAATCGCTACAGCTGTATATTGCAGGGATTTCCCTGGATGCTCAAGCCGATGTTGCGCGGCCTGGCCGGCAAGGCCTCGGTGTTTTTACCCGTTCCGCTATTTCATGCCTACGGTCTTTATACCCACCAGGCGGCAGCCAGTCTGGGGCTGCGGGTGATTTTAATGCCGGACCCCAGAGACACGGACACCCTGGTGGAGTGTATCAAAAAATATCGCCCTTTCATGATTCCCACAGTGCCGACCCAGTTAATGCGGATTGCGCAGGCCAAAGTCGGCAAGATGAATGTGATCCCTATTTGCGGCGCAGCCCCCCTGCCCAGGGAAATCGCCGAAGCCATTAAAAAGGAAATCGGCACACCCGTTTCGGAGGGATACGGTTTAACGGAAACATCGCCTTTAACCCATTTCAACATCTCGCCGTTTTCCAAGGTCACCGGTTTTATTCCCAAAGAGAAAACGGGCATGGGGATTCCGTCGCCGGATACCGAGTGTAAACTGGTAGATCAGGATAGCGGGCAGGATGTGCCGTTTGGAGAACCGGGTGAAGTCGTTGTCAGAGGGCCGCAGATTATGAAGGGCTATTGGCCTGAACCCGGTTCCGGCCTGACGGATGACGGCTGGCTTCACACCGGTGATATCGCCTTTATGGACGAAGACGGGTATTTCCACCTCAGCGACAGGGTCAAGGACATGGTCAATATTTCCGGGATGAAGGTCTATACCACCACGGTGGATGAAGTCCTTTACAAACACCCGGCCGTTCATATGGCGGCGGCCATCGGGGTTCCCGACCCCAAAACGCCCGGCAGTGAACGCGTCATGGCAGTGATTCAACTAAAAGAAGGCTTTCAGGATAAAGTCACCGCAGAGGAGATTCGTGATTTCTGCCGCCAGGAGCTGGCACCTTATGCGGTGCCGAAATATGTGGAGTTCAGGGAAACCATGCCCATGACGGTAACCGAGAAACTGTTTAAGAAAGTTCTGCGCGAAGAGGCCGTAGAGAAACTCAAAGCGTCCGGTGAATACAACGAATAGGGGGGGATAATCCATTACTCGTAAAACCAAGGAGGGATGAATATGGCGGCATGTCAGTATTGCACACCGCAGTGGCTTGAAGAAAGCCAAAAAAGTTATGCATCCAATCCCGAATATCGGGAGAAATTTAAAAAACTCTCTGCTAAAATGTGCTATCGAGTGAAGGCGGAATCCGCCTGGGGGATCGATAAGGATATCATCTTCGGTATGTTCGTCGACAAAGGCGAACTGACTAAAATGGCCTTTTTCTCCGAAGAGGATGCACTCAAAGAAGCCGAATACATCATTGCGGCAACACCCCAGGAGTGGAAGAAGATCTTGCGCAAGCAAAGCAAGTTTATAACGGATTTTATGCTGGGCAAGATAAAGCTGGAGCATGGCAGCAAGGTGGGGGTCCTGGGGGTCGCGCCACATGCCAATACGGTTGTGGACTTACTGACCCAGGTGGATCTGCAGTTTCCGGATGAAATGTCCGCAGACGAGCTGGCAGCCTATCGGGCTAATTTCGAAAAATTTAGAGCCGAACTGGGCGTGTAATGAAAATTACCATCCGAAGTTTTCTGACCCTGCGAGAGGTGATGGGCGGTCAATCTGTGCTGGAGCTTGAAATTGGTAATTTAACGCTGATGGCGCTATTAGATGAATTGTCTGATATGTTTGGCGAGCGGTTTTCGCAGATGGTCTTCGACGAAGCCGGCAAGGAGCTGAATCCACATATTCGAATTTTAATTAATGGCCGCCATTATTCTCATATTCCGCAGAAATTAAAAACCCCGTTGCAGCAGGGCGATGAGGTTGCGCTTTTTCCCCCGGTAATGGGGGGTTAACCTGAAACTTTTTTAAGGATTTAAAACCGCTTCCAATTTTACCAGATCCTCACTGCTGCCGACTGCGATGATCGAACCGCCTGCACAAATCAGGGTATCAGCCGATGGGTTGAAAATCATGGTGCCGTCGGCCTTGACCATGGACAGAATGTTGAGGTTATAATTTTGACGGATTCTTGATTCCTTTAGGCTAATCTCAGCAAGTTTCGAAGCTTCGGCGATGGTAATTTCCTCAATATGAATGTCGGTGCTTTCATCCGCAAAAGCAAATTCCAGAAAGCGGATGACATTCGGGCGCAGTACGGCATGCGCCATTCTTCTGGCGCCGACATCGAATGGGGATACCACCACATCCGCCCCGGCGGTGTATAATGGCTTTTTAGAGGCGTTCTGGCTCGCTCGGGCCACCACGTAAAGGTCTGGATTCAACCCTTTGGCCAGCAATACGAGGAAAACATTATCCGCATCCGTACCCAGGGCGGTGATCAGGTTCGATGCCTTATTAAGCCCCGCCTTCATCAAGGTTTCTTCTGCCGTCGCTTCTCCGGAAATATAAAGAATGCCGTCTTCATTCATGACCGGGATACGATCTGGATTTTTTTCGATGGTGACAAACCTGAGGTGCTTCCGGGTGAGGTATTTGCAAAGCGCACGTCCCATCCTGCCATACCCACAGACAATATAATGATTATTTAGCTGGTTTATTTGCTTGTCCAATTTGTGTCTCCCTAAAACCAGGCGGATACGTCCTTCCACCAAAAATTGTACGACGTTACCGATTACATAGAGAAAAAAGCCGACCCCCAAAACAATTAGAACCAATGTAAAAATACGCCCTTGCGGGCTGACGGCATGGACTTCACCGTATCCTATCGTGGAAACGGTAATCACCGTCATGTAAAGCGCATCCAGCATTGTCCAATTCTCGATGAACATATACCCGGCCGTGCCGAGGGCAATCAAGAGTACGGAAAGCAGAACGAGTTTGGGGGTTTGGGCCATGCGCTCTAAAAACCGTTCCTTTCCATATTAAAAAATATTATACGGTTATGCAGAAAGCCCAAGTTAAGCTCTTTCAACCACGAAGCGCACGAAGGACACAAAGAGGGATTTTAAATTTATTCTAATCTGCCTTCGTGTTCTTCGTGGTGAGATAACTATCGGACGTATTAAACCTGGAGATTTCCAGATAATCACAAAATATTATTCTAGTAGAGATCGGCCGATGACAACGTTTTGAATCTCGGTTGTCCCGTCCATATAGTATGTTACTCTTGCGCCGGACATCTGTCGGGCCAATGGATTTTCTCGCAAAAGACCGTTGGCCCCCATGACCTGCATGGCGGTACTGAGGCCTTCAAAGGCGGCACGTGTCGCGAATTTTTTTGCATGCGCGGCCATAACGGTGACATCTTCTCCCTTATCAATGATTTCCCCCGCACGATAGGTCAACATTCGGCTGGCCTCGAGTTGGGTGGCAACTTCCGCAAGTTGCCACTGGAGACCTTGATGTTTGATAATCGGGCGGCCGAATGTTTCTCGTTTTTTGGCATAATCCACGGCTGTGTTTAAACCGGCTTCGAGCACACCGTTACACATAGCGGCAACTCCGAAACGCGCCACGTTGATACCGTACATTGCAGCTTTGAAAC
>JASFIX010000474.1:0-4087 GCA_050122435.1 Desulfobacterales bacterium | reverse complement strand
AAAAATACGCATCAGCACTTGACAGATAAACAGCTTATATGCAACTAATGTGGGTTAGAAACCTATATTGAAATTAAGGACTTAATGCTTATCTTTTAGATTAACCTATTTTGCTATCCAAAGAACTGTGCGCCTCGGAACAGGCGCCGGTCTCAGAGATGAAGTTTTTTGACGGGAAGCGCAAATTGCGTCTCAAAGAGCTTTATTCAACACGCTCATCAACCATATAGATTTCACATTAAACATATTCATGTTTACTCTTTTTGGAGAGAAAAATCTGAGGCTGTGGACCATAAGTTGCCTTAGCAAGCCGACATCATGACCGATGAATCAACTATAACAAGCGCCATCGGGATTGAAAGGAGGAGGGGTAGATATGGGGAACATAAAAATTGCGATAGCTGGTTTAGGAAACTGTGCCAGTTCTTTGATACAGGGAATTTACTATTATCGTGATCGAGGCCCTATAAATGCCATCGGCCTGATGCACTGGGAAATCGGGGGCTACGCGCCCGGCGACATCGAAGTGGTGGCTGCTTTCGATATCGACAAACGCAAGGTCGGCAAAGATGTCAATGAAGCCATATTTTCTGACCCTAACTGCACAACGGTGTTCTGTGAGCGCCTGCCCGCATCAGGGGTTACCGTCCAGATGGGCCGTATCGCCGACGGTGTTGCGGATCATATGAAGGAATATGAAGACCGCTACACATTTTTGCCGGCAGATCTGCCGGAGCCGTCTTTTGAAGATGTTGTCGGGGTGCTGAAAGAATCCGGAGCAGACATTCTTTTGAACTACATGCCTGTGGGCGCAGAGAAGGCAGCTTTCTTTTATGCGGAATGTGCGCTGGAGGCCGGCGTGGCGCTGGTTAACAACATCCCGGTGTTTATTGCCAGTGATCCGGAATGGGCCAGGCGATTTGCGAAAAAAAATGTGCCATTGATTGGGGACGACATCAAATCACAGCTGGGTGCCACCATTACCCACCGTGTTTTAACCGATCTGTTTAAAAAACGAGGCGTTAAGATGGAGCGCACCTATCAGTTAAATACCGGTGGAAACACGGATTTTCTCAATATGCTCAACCGCCATCGATTAAAATCCAAAAAGAAATCCAAAACCGAAGCCGTTCAGTCGGTGGCAGCGCGGCGGTTAACAAATGAAAACATCCATATCGGTCCCAGTGATTACGTGCCCTGGCAAAAAGACAATAAAGTTTGCTTCATCCGTATGGAAGGCAAGCTTTTCGGTGATGTCCCCATGAATTTGGAACTCCGGCTTTCAGTGGAGGATTCACCCAACTCCGCCGGAGTGGCCATCGATTCGCTGCGCTGCGCAAAATTGGCGCTTGAGCGAGGCGAAGGCGGCGTATTGGAAGCGCCATGTGCATATTTCTGTAAGCATCCTCCGCGACAGTTCACGGATGATGAAGCCTATCAAATGCTGGAAAATTTTATTAAAAAATTTCCAAGCAATGTGCGCGAAATGTCTGATTATCGCCGCAAAAGGGGTCAAGAGGTTACTGTAAAAGAAAAATAAAAGCTACTACCACGAAAACACGAAACTAAAAACGCGCAGCGCAGGCGCTTGCGCCGCGTGAGCACGAAATTTTATTATGATGCTTGTTTCGTGTTTTCATTTTTTCGTGCTTTCGTGGTTTTTTTTAATCCCACTCTATTAAGGGAGGATGGTTAGCTGAAAAAATTCAAATTCGGTCTGGAGACCGTTTCAAGCGGCCGCTCAAAAAAGCGAAGAAGAAATTCTTTGGTTTCGGTCATCGTTTCAGCCTTCTGAATGGTACTAAAGAGTGTGTGGCCAAATTTAAAATTGGCGCAAAAATAGAAAATAAATTTTTTAAAGCGCCGCAATGCCTGGGGGGGATCAAAATGTGTCTCCAGAAGTCCGGCCAACCGCAACGCACTTTCTAAATAGAGCTCAGAACCACCCTGATACCCTTCCGTCCATTCTGCAAACAACCAGGGTCTGGCGATCGCCATCCGTCCGATGGCCACCCCGTCACAGCCGGTGGTCGTCAGCATCTTCAGGCAATCGGATTGATCAAACACATTGCCATTGCCGAATACCGGAATGTTCACTGCCTGTTTGACCATGCCGATGTATTTCCATTTGGGCGGCCTCGAACGGCGGTCGGGTGCAATCCTGGGGTGGAATGTCAATACATCCGCACCCGCGTCTTCGAAACGACGGGCCATATCAATTGCCATCTGCGGATTATCTTTCCAACCGATGCGGTACTTGACAAATAACGGGAGGGATAAGACTTTGCGGACCTCAGATACGATTTTAGCAGCCAGGTCCGGCGACTTCAAAATTGCCGCACCGCAATTTTGCCGGCAAATGGAGACTTCGGAACATCCGAAATTGATGTCAACACCAAAAAATTGTTCGTCTTCAATACGCTGTGCGGCAGCGGCCATTTTTATCGGATCGTCGCCAAAGATCTGGCAAACCAGACGGGAAAGCTCGGCATCGCGCCACCTGAAATAGGTTGAGCGATGCCGATTTTCGTTGGGAATTCTTTTAGCATTGCACATTTCGGTAAATAGCAGGCCGTATCCGCCGTAATTTTGAACCAGCTGCCGAAAGGCGACATTGCCTAAAAATGCCATCGGGGCAAGAACCAGCCGCTTTTCAATGGAGGTGTGCCCGATATTCAGCGGGCGGTTTAGGATATCGGCAAGCTTCGAATTCATGGTCTTTCTTTATGCTACCAGTCGTATAGATGGAAAAAGATTTTATACAATTTATCGAAAAATAACCGATCACGTTCAAAAGAACAAGTGCTCGAAACAAACCCACTCAAAAAAGGCGTCTAAAAATCGTGGCTGGCCTGCGACGAGCTCCATTCGGCCCGAGCGTTCGACCGAGCTCACGCCGAGGGCTCATGGCCGAGGGCAGTCGAGTCGTATCTTGCCGCGATACTCGGACATTCGTTTCAGGATGCAAAAGATGCCTATTTCATTTGAAAAAGCCGGCGTCATCAAATATAGTCTTTGCAAAGTCCTTTTATTAAACCAAGAGCATTACGGAGAGACGTTAGATGACGATTCGCGCCATTGCAAAGGATCTTTATCACTTCCAGCAAAAGGTCGATGAGCTGGAAAAGAAGCTTGCTGCCGCGCCTCAGGAAGCCAAAGACGATATCGAACGTCAAATAAGAAAAGCCAAAGCCGAGTGCCATCGGCTGCGCCGAATCCTCGATGGGCATTTGGATCGTTAGTTGTGACTAAAACGAAGAAATCATACGGGATAATTGAAAAAGGCATCGCTGTCATCGGTTCGACGACCATCGATAAAATTGTTCATCGGAATTTCAGCCGTTTTAAAATGGGCGGGGTAACAACCTACTCAGGAATTACGTACCGCCGGCACGGCATCAATACATGGGTGGTGACCAATGTTGCCAACCGCGACCGAGAGATGATTAAGCGATTGCAGCAAGAATCCATTGTCGTCTGTAACGGCGCGACCGAATCCACTACCTTTTTTAAGAACATGATTGATAATAAGGGCCAACGCTCTCAAAATATTTTACAGCAGGCTGCATCGATAAACAGAGAGCAGGTTATCGAAAATCTTAAAGATGTCGATTTTGTGCATCTGGGGCCTTTATATCCGACCGATATTGATGCGCGCGCCATCGAGTTGATCGACCGCCTGAAACTTTTCGTCATTCTGGATGTTCAGGGCCTAGTCCGGACTGTTAAAAATAAAATTGTATATCCGGCAGCCTCGAAGTACTTGCCGGCAGCGATGCGGATCGCCCATATCGTAAAGGCCAACCGGCAGGAGTACGAATCTATCATTGCTTTCTTTCAAAAGGATTTATTAGGATTAATGCGCCAATTTAATATCAATGAATTCGTTGTGACAGCCGGGCATAAAGGAGGTTTCGTCCGAACGATTAAGGCAGGACAAATATCCTATCCGGCTGCCGAGGTAACATTAAATGGAGACCCCACCGGAGCGGGTGATATCTTTTTAGCCGCTTACGTTATCAGCCGGTTCTTAGAACAACAGTCGATTGCAGATGCCAGCAAATATGCAGCAAAATTGGCTGCCCGG
>JASFIX010000473.1:0-4088 GCA_050122435.1 Desulfobacterales bacterium | reverse complement strand
AAGTTAGTTCTTGTTTCGTATATTGATGCAAGGCTTTTAGCACTGCCTTTTTGAGCTCAGACAGAGAGGCTCCGGTATTTGCATCAAGAACATCTTTGAGCCGATCTAATCCGAAACTTTCACCCTCCTGGTTGGGTGCATCGATGATGCCATCGGTGTAGACAAAGAGTCGGTCTCCGGGAACCATCGAAATCGTGAGCTGCCCATAGAGCGTATTCAAATCGACAGCAAGAGGGATGTTTAGTGGAAACCCATCAGTTTGGCTTTTACGACCAGGAGGTCTTGCATAGCGCCAGTTTTTGTCTTTGGCAAGCCTATATAGGACAGGAGGGTGCCCGGCATAAGAGATTCTGGCTTTATTCTCCTCACGGTAATACGCGACAACTGCCGCGGTAGTCATGGCATCCAGGCTGCGGGTGATGATTCGCTGGTTAACTTCGCCCAGAATGACGCGACTGTCCTGCGCTCACATATGCGCTTTTAAGGCATCATAGACGTATTGACTGATTTCCGAAACCGCCTCGCCGTGGCCGGTAACATCTGCGATAGCCAGTCGAGTAATGGTGTCACCTTTGCAGACTCCAAAATAGTAGATGTCGCCACCCTTATCACCCTCACAACAGGGTGCCGAATAGATGGAACCGATGACTTTTCCGGCAGAAACCTCTATATCTTGATTACGAATACCTCCCCAGAGGTCTTTACACTCAAGCCTACCGTGTGAGTCGGCAATTGGGAACGGTGAACTTTTCTCATACATTTATATCCTCCTTTCCCAAAATAGGGTCGTTAAAGCACATAAGAAAGTTTTTCAAGTACCCAATAGAACAAAATTCAGGATACCACAATCTTTTCTGCCATCTCCCTATAGAGATGTGGACTTGGAGATGGTGACTTCCATGAGATAATGTTAATATCAACTACCATTTCTTTGTTATTGGAAAATTGTTAGACAGATACTCCTGTATTCTTTTGCGGCTACCCGGCGTAATATTTGGCGGTAAACGATCCAGGCTATAAAAATCGACATGGTTGATTTCATTGCTGAGTTTGGCTTTATTTAAGTCCACGGGCTTGGTGGATATAAACGCAATTACTGTATCGATTTTTCCCTGTTTTGTATTTTGATAAACTCCAAAAAGTTGAAGATTATTAACCTCCAGACCAAGCTCTTCCAGGATTTCCCTTTTTAAAGCCCGATCGAACATCTCACCGCTTTTAACGCCGCCACCGGGAAGGTGATATCCTTTGGCGTAGCTGTGTTCAACTAACAAAACTTTACCGTCATTGATTAAAAGCAATTTTACCCCAAAGGTCTGAGGTCGAAAAATTTTCCAGTAAATTGTTGCTATTTTATAGGCAATTAATTTTAATATTTTCATGTGTCATTTTATAAATTTCGAATGGTTTAGGTACCTTCTAAATTTTATTTCCATTCATAATTTTACACTTTTTGAATGAGGGTATTTGTTTACAGAGAGGTGAAAAGTTGGGCAAATTTTATAATAATGAGGTGGATTCTTCAATAAAAAAGGCAGATCCAATTTGGATCTGCCTTTAATTTATGACTCCACCAGATGCCGTTATTTTCAATGTTGCCGCCCATCCTGATGAAGGATTAATGGGTCAGCAGAAAAGATGCACGCTCATCCGAGAAGCCTATTTTTATGCCACCGCAATACCCCGTATCCAAATCATAACCTCTGGAAGCCTTTGGCTATCGCATGGTTTATTAAAAAGTGTTGAAGTCGGGTGACATAAAGTTCTTCATATTCATCTATCTAGCTTTCCTTCGTTAACAATGACTGGAAGGAAACCCATTTTATATAAAGGATAGAGATCATTTTCTTCAAGGTCTTATATCCCTTAAAGCAATTGAATCCAATATAGGCCAATCCAATTATTATCCAAACCTTGTATTCTTTCCAGAGACGTCTCATATTTAAATATGCTAAAATTTTAATCGGTCTTTTCCTGCAAGATCAACAAAGGTCATTATTCTGCGGGGATATAGGGTATTTCTTCTCCCCACCACCCGCGTTCTTCTGACATTCTTGCGTGCTCAGCAGTAGGATTTTGGTAGCCCGACCAGCTGAATTTAACGTGGTCCCAATCTTTATAAACAGAATTATGTTTATAAAACTCGGAGCTGCACCCGGCAACAAGCAGGGTCAGTACGATTAAAAAAAATAGTTTTTTCATTTTTGCTCGTCCTTTTTCGTGTACATTGAGGGTTCAGGATTAATACGGTTAAAAGTTAAAAAATTAGATATAATTGGCTATAAAATAAAACATGGCGCCGAGTGCTAGCATAAAAAAAATGTTTGGAAAAAATTTTACTTCCTTCCTTGGAAAATTATTAAACATCCGTTTACCATTAAGATAGTCGACAGCACTGTCGATAACTGATCTATCAAAAGCAGATAAGGTGGGTTTCTTGCAATGCGGGCAAAGTTGAAGATATTTGTCTATATTCGCCGCATTATATTGGTACCTGCTTACATACCGTTCGGGGGTGTTTATTGTTTGATCTATATTTTTCTCCGTTTTAGACTCAAGTAAGATCAAAGTTTTCTCTTCGGTTTTGACGGTAGTATCATTTTCTGAATAGCTGCTTTCAATAAGTTTTTGCTGATTTTCTTTCATGATATTATTCCTTCATGTTTTGATCAGATTATAAATATTATAGATTTTGATTCTTGCACGGCATATGGACTCAGGGTGCTACAGAGCAATATTGGCGGGATTGCGTGAAATGTAGTTTCTTTATCTAATTCCTTAGAGGTAAATGTGCACCGACAAAAAGCCAAAAAAGTTAGACATTCTGTCTGATGCTTTTCTATGATGCAAAAGATATTCCAATACGATTAAATAAAAAAATTTATGTGATTACAGGTTGTTAGCCGTAGAAAGCCTATATAACTATAAATAAACATGAAGCGAATTTCATAAATTTGGGCAAGTAATGATATAAAGGCTGAGGCTAGTATATACGATACAAGGTATAGGTTTATTCTATTGCAGATTTCGGACTCGCCCTGTTGAATCCTCCTTCGGAGGGCCGCCCATGGCGGCCCCGATGAAATATGCGCTGCATTTCATTGGGCAAGCATTCAACAGGGTAAAGATTGCGGATTTTTTTTTGCACGTTAGGCAGATTTCTGCAGGTTAGTAAAGCTCATAGCTCTTCTGGGTAATTGGTTAAATAGTTGATTAGTTGATTGGAAAAAATGAATTTCCAGGGATGATCGGAGGCAAAATGATCTGAATTGTCCAGGCCCTTATGATTGCAGATATAAAGCGGGTATCACAACTTTTTCAGAGATTTAAAAGTGCTGATATGTTGGAGATATCATTACTTCTGAATGCGCTTTTCCATTATCGATAATAGCAGTGATTTAAATCATAGCTTATCGAATAATATTCAATATTTTGGCATTTCATGAATATTTTTTTCAGAGTATCACTCTCGCCCAAAATTCAGAAAACTCATTGCTGGGTTTGGCTCCTCCTGCAGGCTTACGGTCTCCTGTTGGTTTTAAGAAACTGAAGGATTTTCTCCTGAACCTCCGGATCATATCCGACCCAATGAGTAGGCATACTCACATCAACGACTATAGATTCACTATTCGGCCTGAACTTCATAAAACTGCCACAATCACCAGACCAAACCGTGCCTGTCAACCAAGACTCTTTTGATGCTACAAAAGAAATGATCGGTTCATCTCTGGGGCCAGATATACCAACATATTCTTCCCACCCTGCATGACAGGTCCAACCCATTATTATCCTACCCGCTAGACCGCCTCCAGCGTATCTCGCTGTTGCAATACCGCCTTCGCTATGACCCATCATAAATATTTTGTGTTTATCTACCCACGGGAGGGTTTTTGCTACCTCGTAAGCATGTCTGGCCTCTGAAAGCCTCATAGTTAGCACGCCTCTGAAAAAACCTCCTTTTTTGGTAACAGGATCACAGCCTTTTGGCCGAAAATTGCGGGCAAAACTATCCGGTACAATGACTGCATAATTGTTGCGAACGAGACATTCCATATCCTTTAAAACTGAAAGGTGAATCCCGTCACAAC
>JASFIX010000472.1:0-4089 GCA_050122435.1 Desulfobacterales bacterium | reverse complement strand
AGGAAATGGTGCCGATAATGGAGAAAAGTAAGTTTCGAGTTTTTCCGTCTGAGAGAATGAGTGTCAAATTCCCGTGGCAAATCTGGGCAGTGGGCTGGTTGTGCATTTTTAAAGGTATAATCTGGCTGGCCTATGAGCCGAATATGTCGGAGGGCCTGCTGAGTTTTTTCGGAGCCAAATACCTGTTGGGAATGCTTCCCTTGATCATTTGCGGAGTTGGTATATGGAATAAGCGTAAATGGGCAGTGTGGGGAGCTGTTGTTATCTGCTCGATTAATCTGGTTGTTTTTTTCTTTACACCGCAAGCTTTCAGCGCCATGATGGTAGAATCTGAAGTCATCATCTGGTCGGTTTTGCTTTCGAGTGTCACCCTGCTTTGCAACGGACCGGTGGGTGATCTGCTGGTCATCCTCGCCACTCCTACCTTATTAAAACATACCAAAAAAGAGTAGCTAAACGCGAGACCCGGCGCCGCTTTCAGCTATGCCGCGGCAGGCCCCACGCAGACGATCGCAGACTTGATAATTTCATTAGCCACAGACCCACACGGACTCACACTAACTTTTGTTCGGCCGACCCGCCGTCGCTAAAGCTATGGCGGGGCAAGCATTGGCCGAACAAAAACAGTCAATCGTTTCGCGATTACATAAGCTTCCTGCCCATTTAAATCATTTAGGTAATGTGAAATTATAGCTACTAACTAACTTTTAAATCGGAAACAAAACTGTTTGCCGCGTTTTCTTAAGGGCATACAGTTTTTCCTTGGGCAGGGTCGCCCTCGGAAAAGATAATGTCTGTGTACGTCTGTGTGTGTCCGTGTCTAATTGAAATTCAGAAAATGCGGAAGGGAAGACTGGTCGGGGCGAGAGGATTTGAACCTCCGACTTCCTGCTCCCAAAGCAGGCGCGCTACCAGGCTGCGCCACGCCCCGATCCGAGGGAGACTCTTTAACACGCTTGATGCGTATATTCAAGCCTAACGACCAATTTTATTCCGAAAAACCGAAACCATCCAATTAAAAAATTACTGCGAAATCACGAAAGACGAAAAAAGAGAAAGATTAAATAAAGATATGATTTCGTGATTCTTATCTTTCGTGTTTTCGTGGTAAACTTTCAAGCAACGGATCGGCTACTTTTCCTTTTCTGCAAAAAAAGCATCAATTCCGCCAACGATCGCCCCGGCAATGCGAGAAAGAAATTGGGGATCACCCAGTGCTTTTTCTGCGGCTGGATTTGGCAGATTTCCGATTTCGATTGCCACCGCCGGCATATCGGCGCCTTCAAGAACCAGCAACGGCATTCCCTGAACTTTAACATCCTGCGGCTGCCAGAGCGTTGACAGCAGGGAATGTATCTGACCGGCCAGTTTTTCGCTGGTTTTACGGTATTTTGCCTGGATCATTCCCCAGCTAACGGCTGGACTGCTATCCTGAAGCGGCTTTGGGGGATGGATTTCAGTCGTTAAGGCAGACTCCTGAAATGGCTGATAAAAATACACAGCCGATCCATTGATATTATGGATAAAACTGCTACCGGTGTGCAAACTGATAAAAATTTCCGCTTTGGCATGATTGGCCACCGCTGTGCGGCTTGATTGGTCGAGCCCATAATCCCCATTTCGGGTTAAAACTACTTTGTAGCGGGCTTTCAGCTGTTGGGCGAGTATGTGAGCCAGGTTCAGCGTTACTGTTTTTTCAAACGTATCGTTTTGGCCTTTGGCGCCGGTGTCAGTTCCGCCATGCCCCGGATCAATCACCACCACCGGCATATCCATTTTAAAGAGCGTCTGTTTGGTATTCGCGTCGGACACAAAGATACAAAAAAGGAAAATGAAAAAAAATACCGGCATCGCAAGCGGGCTCGAGAAGAATCCTTTTGTTGCTGGCATATCCATTTCTCGGAGTCGGCTAACTTTCGAATTTGTCACTTGCATGATTCCGAAACACATCCTATTTTTATATAGAATCCAACCTTTTTTTTCAACTTGTAAGACGGGCTCTTAGCATATTTTACTTGACAGTCGATTAGATTGACATTATCTGTTTTGTCTTTTATACTGGGATTTAACGGATTTGGGTGCTGGGTTCAGCCGTTAAAGCCTAAAGAATCTTGAATGAAAATTTTATCCTCCAAGTTCAGTCTGCCCAAATCACTTGCCTGGATTCCTTTTATCATAGAAGTGGTTTCAAAAGCTCAGATCAGGTTCAAAGGCAAGGCGTCAGGCCGAGCGGGAAAGCGCAGCATACATTGGGTATGTGAGCATTTACTGGAGGCCTGCAACGCAGCCATTGGGCCTTAGATGGGGTTTTGAAACCACTTCTAAGAAAATGCGAGAGTGGCGGAATTGGTAGACGCACTGGACTTAGGATCCAGCTCTGGAAACAGAGTGGGAGTTCAAGTCTCCCCTCTCGCACCACTTTTAAAAATAAAAAAAGTGCCTTGATGCGACCCGACCTTTATGTCGTGTTGATTTATTTACCACAGACCCGCCCGCCTCACCTTGTTCGAATGGCGGACGTGGGAGCACAGAGAACGCTGGGATTGGATCTAAAGGATTAAGGAGCCTAAATTTTCTTTGAGGATTTTCTCTGTGTGCGCTCAGAACCCTGCGGTGAATTTGTTATACAAGGCGCTTAAGTTTTGTTGAACTGGAAAAATTATGCCATTTAAAGTTGAAGATATCAGCAGCGTCAAGAAAACACTGCATATTGAAGTTCCGAAAGATGAAGTTGTCCGGGAACTGGACAAAGCCTATAATCAATTAAAAAAAAGCGCCAAAATAAAAGGGTTTCGACCGGGAAAGGTTCCGCGGTCGGTTCTGGAACGGATGTTTAAAAAGGATGTGCATGCCGATGTATCCTCCAGGCTGATTCAAAGTTCATTTCTTGATGCCATCAAGCAGACCGAGTTAAATATCGTCGGGAACCCTGAACTGGACCCTCCCGAGCTGATAGCTGACAGTTCCTATAAATATGATGCCACCGTTGAGATCACTCCCGAAATCGATGATATCGATTTCAAAGGACTGAAGCTGAAACGCACACTGCATGTAGCCAGTGATGACGAGGTGGGCATCCAGCTTAAATCGCTTCAGAAGGGAATGGCCCAGCAGGAAAAAATTTCTGAAGATCGGCCGGCCCGAAAAGATGATTTTGTTTCACTCGATTTGAAAGGCTTCCAAAATGGAGAGCCGATGGCAGAATTTACCGATACTGAAAATTTTAATCTGCAGATCGGCAATGCGATTATTTCCAAAGACTTTGATGACCAGATAATGGGCATGAAGTCGGGAGACTCCAAATCGTTTAGCCTAAAATTTGACAAGGAATTTCCCAACGAAAGATTGGCCGACCGGGAGATCGATTTTCAGGTGGTGCTCAACGAAATTCGCAAGGAGATTTTACCGCCGATCAATGATGCGCTGGCAAAAAAAGCGGGCCCCTATCAGTCGCTGGATGAATTGAAAAAAGTGATTCTGGATAATTTAAAACAGGGTTACGAAAAACGCACCGAGCAGGAGCTCAACGAGCAAATTTTCACCAGCTTAATTGCCGAAACGGATTTTGAAGTGCCGGATTCCATGGTCGAGATGGAGCTTCAGGGTATTGTCGAGGAGGCCGAGCGCTCTTTTGCCTACCGCAACACGTCCATGGAAGAAATGGGGCTTTCAAAGGAGACGATTGCCGAAAAATACCGTGGCACAGCGCTCAAGCAGGTTAAACGCCATCTCATTCTGGCGAAAATTATCGACCAGGAAAACCTTAGTCTGGACGATGAAGAACTGGAGGGCGGGTTGAAAGAGATGTCTGAAAGCTTCAACCAGCCTCTGGAAGAAATTAAGAAATACTATGACCAAAATCAGGATAAGCTAAGGTATTTCAAGCATACCTTACTTGAAAAAAAGGCGATCAAACTTATTATTGATAGTAGTACAATCACGGATGTGAAGCCCGAGCCGCCGGGCAAAGACAAGTCCAAGAAGCAGGCAAAAAAGGCAAAAAAGTAAGGTAAATTAAGGAAATTGACCTCAAAACAAAATCCGAAACGTGTAATTGATAGAGGAGACGATCTGTGCCACTGATACCGA
>JASFIX010000471.1:0-4113 GCA_050122435.1 Desulfobacterales bacterium | reverse complement strand
ACCATTTATGCCACCGAAAAAGGTGCGGTTGCCGCGCCCACCGCCGGATTGCACTTTACTTCCGAACTTCTTGAAACACTGAAAGCTGCAGGAATCACAACTGTTTCACTGACCTTGCATGTGGGTTATGGAACGTTCTTGCCGGTGCGGTCGGAAGATATTCGGTCCCATCACATGCATGCGGAATCATATTCGATTCCGGTGCAAGCAGCTGATAAAATTAATTCAGCCCGCAATGCCGGACACCGAGTCGTAGCGGTCGGAACCACCTGTGTGCGCACCCTGGAATATGTTTCAGATTCCGCTGGATATGTGAGGGCCGAAAACGGTTGCTGTGACCTGTTTATCTATCCGGGATATCGGTTTAAGGCTGTAGATGCCATGATTACCAACTTTCATCTTCCCCAATCAACGCTGTTGATGCTGGTATCCGCCTTCGCCGGACGTCAAAATGTGCTGCATGCGTATCGAGAAGCCATCAAGCGACGATATCGGTTTTATAGTTATGGAGATGCGATGTTAATCATCTAGAGTTAGTTGTCTGTTGTCAGTTGTCCGTAGCAGTCAAAACTGCTATGCCAGAAAGCGAATAACAACGGACTACGGGCCACGGGCAACTAACAGATGATGACAGCTACAACCAGGTTAACTGATCGGGTATGTTTAAATTTGATATAATTGCACAATCTTCGACCAGCCGCGCCAGAGCCGGTGTCATTCAGACCGACCACGGCAAAGTGGAGACGCCGATTTTTATGCCGGTGGGCACTCAGGCGACGGTTAAATCGCTGACACCCGAAGAACTTCTGTCGGTCGGGGCCCAGATTATTCTCGGTAATACGTATCATCTTTATCTCAGGCCGGGCTGCGACGTCATTCAACAATTTAAAGGCCTTCACAGGTTTATGAACTGGAGCGGTCCGATCCTGACAGACAGTGGCGGCTTTCAGATTTTTTCACTGGCCAAGCTGGCGAAAATTTCTGAAGAGGGTGTGACCTTTCAATCGCATATCGATGGGAGCCGTCATCTTTTGACGCCTGAAAAGGCGGTTGAAATTCAAACCTGCCTCGGTTCTGATGTTATTATGTGCCTGGATAATTGCATTCAACACCCGGCTTCGCGTGCACAAACCCGTCAAGCGCTTGAAATTACCTCTCGCTGGGCAGAACGCTGCAAGGTCGCCTGGCAAGGGCTGACAAACGGCCACAGCGCATTGTTCGGTATCGTACAGGGCGGCATGTTTAAAGATCTTCGGGAAGCATCGAGCAAGGATATGGTTGCCCGGGGTTTTGACGGCTTTGCTATCGGCGGATTAAGTGTCGGCGAACCGATTGAGACGATGCTTGAAATTGCCGATTTTACTTTGCCGAAACTGCCGGATGAAAAGCCCAAATATATCATGGGCACCGGCACTCCTGAAAACTTGATCGAACTGGTAGCGCTGGGAGCCGATATGTTCGATTGTGTTTTACCAACCCGCAATGCGCGCAATGGACAGGTTTTTAGTCGACAAGGTACGCTAAACATCGGCAATGCGAGATATCGCCACGACACCAACCCTCTGGTGCCCGGCTGCGATTGCTATACCTGCCGGAATTATTCCAGGGCTTATCTGCGCCATCTTTACATGGCCAAAGAACTTCTGGCATATCGCCTCAATACACTTCACAATGTTTATTTTTTCCTGAATTTAATGAAACAGGTGCGGGAGGCGATCATAAAAGATGAATTTGAATCTTTTCGAAAAAATTTTTATGAAAGGAGATCTGATCATGAAGGAAAGAGTTGAGGAAGCCATCAACAAAATCAGGCCCATGCTACAGGCCGATGGAGGGGATGTGGAACTTGTCGATGTTCAGGAAGGTATTGTTACCGTACGCTTACAGGGGGCCTGCGCGGGTTGTCCCATGTCGCAGATGACCCTGAAAAACGGGATAGAAAAAATACTGAAAAAGGAAATCCCGGAAGTTGTTTCGGTTGAATCGGCACCCTAATTTCCTACTTAAGGAAATGTCATATCAAGAAAATCGATTTGTGTGCCTTTTGCAAACTGCATAGTCATTTAAAGTCATTATAAAGAATCCAGACACTTTGGATATTACGCTAGAGGTTCTCTATATGAAACAAAAACCTGGATAACAAAAGCGTATAACCGTAGCTTCATCAATGATGCAGATTTTCATAATTTTCAAAAAGACATTAATGTGCTAGGAATTAAATTGAATAATTATATTCGCTCTATCGGCCAAAAAAGTTCCGTTAACCAGTCCTAGTTTACAGCGTACGAAGCAGTCATGATATTCAGACCATAATGACACATAGTGAAATGACGCTCCCAAGGGGAGCAAATGACAATTTAAAATGGCAACAAGTGACGCTCCCGAAGGGGGCAAATGACAAATGAGTAAATGACACAAAACCGAATGGGGTAAATGACATCGACAAAGGAGTATCTGATGAAAGTATTAAAAATCGATCACTTGGGAATTGCGGTTAAAAGCATTGACGAAGGCAAAAACTTTTGGACGGACACATTGGGCCTTGAGTTCGAAGGATCCGAAACTGTGGCGGAACAAAAAGTCACCACAGCCTTTTTCCCGGTGGGAGAAAGTGAAGTTGAGCTTTTAGAGTCCACCGCACCAGATGGACCGATTGCCAAGTACCTTGAGAAAAAAGGTGAGGGGATTCAACATGTTGCGTTTCGGGTGGAAAACATCGAAGCGGCCTTAAGTGAATTGAAAGAAAAGGGAATCCGCCTAATTGACGAGCAACCACGCATCGGTGCCGGTGGTGCCAAAATTGCCTTTCTGCATCCCAAGGCCACCAACGGTGTTCTGGTCGAGCTTTGTGAAAGAGATTAAATTTAGGCTGTGCGTGGTTGCCGGTTGCAGCAATTCTTTAACGGGCCACTGGCTTCTGGCTTGTTGCTTCTGGCTATTGGCTTCTGACTTTTTGGCTCTGACGGCTACCCTTTGCCAGAAGCCAGGAGCAAGCAGCTAGCAGCCAGCGGCCAGCGACGTATGACAGATTATAGTTTGAATTAAGAATATTATCCACCTTATCGTTTATTTAAGAAATGAACTTAACAAGGAGCTGATGATCATGGCGAAACAATCCGACATAAAAAAATGGAAGGACCTTGCAACCAAAGAACTAAGGGGAAAGCCTCTGGAATCCCTGGACTGGAAAACGCCCGAAGGCATCGCCGTCAAACCGCTATATACGGCTGAAGATTTCAAGGAAATGGAGCACCTTGACTCTCTGCCGGGTTTCGGACCTTACGTGCGGGGCCCCAGAGCCACCATGTATGCGGGAAGGCCGTGGACCATCCGGCAATATGCCGGTTTCTCCACCGCCAAAGAGTCCAACGCATTTTACCGCAGATGTCTGGCTGCCGGGCAAAAGGGGCTGTCGGTGGCATTTGATCTGGCGACTCACCGAGGATACGACTCCGACCATCCGCGTGTTGCCGGTGACATCGGCAAAGCCGGTGTCGCCGTGGATTCGGTTGAAGACATGAAAATTCTTTTTGATCAGATCCCGCTGGATCAGATGACGGTCTCCATGACCATGAATGGCGCGGTCTTGCCGATTTTAGCCGGGTATATTGTTGCCGCCGAGGAACAGGGCGTCAGCCAGGAAAAACTGGCCGGAACGATCCAGAATGATATCTTAAAGGAATATCTGACCCGTAACACCTATATCTATCCGCCGGAGCCTTCCATGCGCATTGTTTCCGATATTATCGGATATTGTTCAACGCATATGCCCCGATACAATACTATCAGTATTAGTGGTTATCATATGATGGAGGCCGGAGCCGATTCTGTGCTGCAGACAGCCTTTACCCTGGCCGATGGGCTCGAGTATGTCCGGGCGGCCCTGAATGCCGGACTGGATATCGACACTTTTGCGCCGCGCTTATCTTTCTTTTTCGGGATCGGAATGAACTTTTTAATGGAAATTGCGATGCTACGGGCAGCGCGCTTCCTGTGGCATAAAATCATCAGCCAGTTCAACCCCAAAGATCCACGATCGACCATGTTGCGCACCCATTGCCAGACTTCGGGCTGGAGCCTGACGGCCCAGGATCCCTATAACAATATTATCCG
>JASFIX010000470.1:0-4115 GCA_050122435.1 Desulfobacterales bacterium | reverse complement strand
CTTCGGGCAACGTTACCAGTCCATCGTCAATCAACAGGGTTGCGTCAGCAGCCAGCTTGGGAACATACTTGGTATAAGCCTCCTGGGACATGATGATTGCGTTTGTGGGTTCGATCAGATGCGGATGATGAATCGGATTACTGGCGATCACCACTTGAGACCCGGCAGCACCACCCCTTGCCTCAGGGCCATAGCTCTGGGTAAAGCAAGCCTCCAACTTGTCATAAATCGTGGCTGCCTGGCCGATAATCCGACCGGCACTTACGATACCCTGGCCTCCGAATCCACCCAGTTGCACTTCAGTTCGGTTAACAATGTCGGTTCGTTGCGGTATTTGGGGTCGTTTATTCAATGCTTTTTTAATGGCCTGCCAGCGCTCGTTGGCAATCTGCACCTGTTCATCAATCGCTGTCTGAAAATCCGGTTTGGGTTCGTCGCTGAAAACGCCTTCGATGATTTCGATAATGGCGCCCTCTTTATCGACTTTAATGGCTGCATCTTTGGGGTGTGTACCGGGGGCGACCTTCCCGATCTTCTGGTAATGTTTCATGAGCTCCAGGCCCCGGCGCCTGAGTTTCTCGGGATCCAGTCCGCGACCTTCCGGATTCCAGCGGGCATAAGCCGTAGAACACGGAGCAATAACTTCAACAAAGCTGTATCCGGGGTAAATCATGGCCTCGCGCAGCGTCCACTCCAGTCTTCGGGCATGGATAACGGTCCAGCGTGCCAAAAATGATGCGCCGCTGGCTGCTGCCAGATAAGGCAGATTAAACGGATACTCAAAATTGCCGTACTGGGTGGTAACCGCCCGGGCACCATGCGGTGTTGTCGGCCCAACCTGACCGCCAGTCATGCCATAGTTAAAATTGTTTACGCAAATCACCGTAATGTCCAGGTTCCGACGGGCTGCATGAATGAAATGATTACCGCCGATGCCGGCGATATCGCCGTCACCGGAGATGACAACGACTTTCAACTCGGGATTGGCAAGTTTAAGGCCCGTTGCAAATGGAATGGCCCTGCCATGGGTGGTGTGAAAAGAATCCAGGCGAACGTACCCGGCAATACGACCGGTACAGCCGATACCGGAAACCACCGACACTTTGTCCAGGTCCCAGTCCTGGTTCTTTTCGAGCCACTGCAGGGCGCCGATAAAGGTCGTCAGAGCCGTGCCCAGTCCGCAGCCCTGGCACCAAATGTGCGGCAAACGCTCCCCCCTTAATAGGTCATCCATGGGATGCAGTCCGGTAACCCAATCACTCTCTCCGGAAGATTCGGCCCCCGAGAGTTCGAATTGACTCTCATCGGTTATGTCAGAATTAGCCATAATGCCGGTTTCCCTTTCGAAAGGTTTAGCTCACGCCTGCTTCAGCTTTATCCGGCCGCCCCGCGGCGGCACGCAAGGCGCTTAGAACCCGCTGAGGTTCCAATATGTCGCCCCCCAGTCGATTGACACCGATGACTTGTGCTTGGCCGGCGGCACATCTTTCCACCTCACGGAGAATCTGGCCATCGTTAATTTCTGGCACCACAAACGCTCTTATCTTTTTTGCCAGCGTCTGAATACGCTCCTCCGGAAATGGCCAAACCGTAATGAGCCGCAGGTAACCGATTCGAATACCCTCCTCCTGCGCTTGCTCGATCGGCCACAATGAAGTACGTGCCGATATACCGTAAGATACAACGACGATCTCAGCGTCCTCCAGATGACGCTCTTCCACCTGGATAATCTCATCTCGATTCAAACGAATTTTTTTTACCAGTCGCTTAATGTTCCATTCACTGGCCTCGGCATTCATCGCCGGATATCCGCGTTCGTCGTGCGTCAGACCGGTTACATGGAAGCGAAATCCCTCACCGGCAATGGCCATCGGTGATACAACGCTATCGTCACTGGGATCAGGGTCACGATAGATTCGAAAATGATCTGGTTCAATATCTCCTTTCCGAACCAGAGGGCGCTCAACGAGTTCAATTTCTTCAGGAGGCGGTATGATGACCCGTTCGGTCATGTGGCCCACTTCAGCATCCGTCATGACCAGAACCGGGGTGCGAAACTTCTCAGCTAAATTAAAGGCCCGAATCGTCAGGTCGAAAAGCTCTTGGGGAGAGTTGGGTGATAAAGCAATAATTTCGAAATCGCCGTGGGAGCCCCAACGGGCCTGCATCATGTCTTGCTGCCCCACTAAAGTGGGTAGCCCAGTGGAAGGCCCCCCACGCTGTACATTGACCAGCACACATGGGGTTTCCAACATAATCCCCAATCCAAGATTTTCCATCATTAATGAAAATCCGGGACCACTGGTGGAGGTCATTGATTTGGCGCCTGACCATGAAGCTCCCAAAATAGCATTCATCGAGGCCAGTTCATCTTCCATTTGAATGTAAACGCCGCCGACCTGCGGTAATCGCGTTGACATCCGTTCGGCAACTTCGGTAGCGGGTGTGATGGGATAGCCGGCAAAAAACCGACATCCGGCCATGATCGCCCCTTCGGCTGCGGCATAGTCTCCTAAGAGAAAATGCTCTCCAATTAATAAGCCTTCATGTGAATGCATCGGTTGCATTTCATTTATGGATTATTTTCTCCTTTGTTCCTTGCCGTAATCTCACTGCTTTCAACATAAATGGCAAAATCCGGACAAAGCAAGGTGCACAGCCCACAGTCTGAGCATGCTTCCCCATCAACCACTTCAGGTGGATGGTATCCTTTTGAATTGGTATGCTTGGACATTACTAATACGGCGCGGGGGCAGAACTCAACGCAAAAACCACAACCTTTGCAGCGTTCTTCAATAATATGGAGAATGCCATGCGGGATCCGGATTTCATCCTGGTCCAACGGTTGGCGCCAAAATTTCATGATTGCTCCTAAACTTTTGAAGAGAGCATCTTAAGAATTGTTGGTATCACCGAGTTGCCATAGTTGGCAAAACATCCGTTGTTCATATGGAGAATGAAGCGTACGTCAGATTTTTTTTATACCACAATTGAGTATAAAAGTCATTGCTCTTTGCGACCGAATAAGATTCAGTCTACAATGGAATGCGTCTTTGACAATTAGCGGTCATTTTTATTATGCTGATAGTGGGTAGCGATCCGGATCTGTAAAGAAAATCCAAAAACGCCAAACGAGTCAGATGATATTCGGCTGCAATTAGACGTGGAAATTGGGCGATAATGAAAAAAATCCTAATCATTTCAGCAGTTTTTATTTTAATAGGCCTCTGTAGTCTTACCGTTTTCATCCTTAATTTGCGGTTTTATGCCCAACAGCCCGCCGGCCAGACACCGGAAAAAATATTGATTGTCATACCCGCCGGCCAGTCATTGAAGACCACCACTGAAGTCCTTTTCAAAAATGGAATCATTACAAGCCCTTTCAAATTCAACCTGGTTGCCCGCCTGAAGGGATATGACAAACACCTTAAAGCCGGAGAGTATGCGTTGTCGGCCAGCATGGCGCCGATCCAGATCATGGAAAAACTGGTGAAAGGAGAGGTCGAGCTCTATAAAATAACCATTCCGGAGGGATTCAATATCTACCAGATTGCCGATCTCTTAGCTGAAGCTGGATTTGCTCAGAATTCCAACTTTATTGAAGCGGCAACCAATGCCGAACTGGCTGATCATATTGGCATAAACGCTAAATCTTTCGAGGGCTATCTGTTTCCGGAAACTTATTATTTCCCCAAAAAGGTGAAGGTCGAAACGATTATATCCACAATGGTCGATCGTTTCTGGAAGGTTTTTAATCCGGCGTGGCAAGAGCGGGCAGATCAGCTCGGATTCTCGATTCATCAGATCGTTACACTGGCATCGATCATCGAAAAGGAAACCGGGGCACCTTTTGAGCGCCCTGTGATTTCTTCAGTATTCCATAATCGTTTAAAAAAGAAGATGCGCCTGGAATCTGATCCAACCGTAATCTATGGATTAGAAGACTTTGACGGCAATTTAAAACGTGCACACCTTGAAACTCCAACACCATATAATACATACAAAATCAAAGGTTTGCCCGTAGGCCCCATCGCCAATCCGGGGGCTAAATCTCTGGAAGCTGCCCTCTATCCAGCCGATACGAAATTTATTTATTTTGTATCCAAAAAAAACAA
>JASFIX010000469.1:0-4116 GCA_050122435.1 Desulfobacterales bacterium | reverse complement strand
AACGGCCCGTTTGAATACGTCGGTGCTGGAACTGATAGCAGCAAATTTTTTCATTATTTTGTTGAGGATGTTCAGTTCTTTGACTTTGACCATTAACTCCTGATTTAACTTTTGCAGACGCTGCTTGCCTTCGACTTCTTTTTTTAACAGAACATTTTCGGCAAACATTTTGCGTTGCTGCATCACGCGCTGGACACACAACTCCATCTGTTTTAAATTGACCGGCTTTATTAAAAAATCGACCACCCCGTTTTTAATGGTCTGAATGGCGTTTTCCAGTGAGGGATAGCCCGTCATCACGATCACCGGCATGGTATTGTCGTGGGTTCGAATTCTCTCGGCAAGTTCCAACCCGTTCATATGGGGCATATTAATATCGGTAAAACAGCAGTCTATGGTTTCGCCCGCCAGGATTTCGAGTGCCTCGGGGCCCGTTCTGGCGGTCAGGGTCTGGTAGCCTTTGCGCTGGAAGTACTCGGCCGAAACGCTTAAAATACTCTCTTCATCATCAACAAACAGGATGGTTTGTTTTTTTCGACTATCCATGGGCAAAAATTCTAACCGTGCATTTTAGGATGGGTACAAAATATCAGTTATGATTGACTGCCAAAGCCACTGGGTTTGATATCGACACTTTGGGCAAAAACTTTAGCCACCTTCAGCAGGGCATTTGCCGATAAATATTGCCTTATTCTTAAAACCATGGCACAAGACGATCTTGACGCAAGTCAACCAGTGGCGGCGATCAGGATAAATTTTTCGTAATCGCCCATCTACTCGTGATCATCCTCGAAAAACAAGAATTGAAGAAGCATTATTAGAAGCTGACCGAGGACGAGGACGACGAGCACGATTTGGATAATGACATGGCATTTCTAAGTCCTGGAACTGTAAAATACAAACAAGTTAACTCCTCTAAAATGAAAGCTGCAGCATCAAAACCCCTCAGAATCTGCCTTTTAAGCTACCGCTGCAACCCGCATTGCGGCGGCCAGGGCGTCTATCTGAAAAATCTGAGTCGCGCCCTTAAGGATCTCGGACATCAGGTAGAGGTGGTCGTCGGTCCACCGCAGCCGCAGCTTGATGATGACATTCCCTTTTATCAACTCCCATCTCTGGACCTGTATAACCCCGATGATCTGTTCAGGATGCCGTCTTTAAACGAGCTTTCCCGGCCAATCAATCTAATCGAGTGGATCGGGGTTTCGACCATGGGATTTCCCGAGCCCTTTACTTTTGGATTGCGGGCCCGCCAATTTCTGCGAAGCCGGCGACAGCAATACGATATTGTCCACGACAACCAGGGATTGTCCTACGGCCTGCTGACCGTGAAGAAATGGTTGCCCACCATTGCCACCATCCACCATCCTATTACTGTCGATCGCAAAATCGCCGTCAGATCCGCCCCCACCATATGGAGAAAAATGCAACAATGGCGCTGGTATTCGTTTATCGGTATGCAAAAGCGTGTTTCCAGAATGCTTGACCATATTATTACGGTCTCTAAAACAGCCGGCAATGATATCTCCCGTGATTTTAATATTCCCCGGGACAGATTCAGAATCATACCCAACGGCGTTCGCACCGATCTGTTTTATCCGATTCCCGAAATTGCACGTGAAAAAAACCGGCTGATTGTAACCAACAGCGCTGATATGCCCTTAAAAGGGCTCTATTACCTATTACGGGCAATTTCGAAAGTCGCCCAAACACACCCGATCCGATTAACCATTGTGGGAACACCCCAAAAAAATGGGTACAGCCAGGAACTCATTCAAAAGCTGGGCATCGGAAACCGAATCACATTCACCGGTCGGATCGCCGATGAACAATTCGTGCATGAATACGCAAAGGCAACCGCGGCGGTTGTGCCGTCAGTGTATGAGGGATTTGGATTGCCCGTCGCGGAAGCGATGGCATGCGCGGTGCCGGTAATAAGCACCACCGGCGGAGCGCTGCCCGAAGTGGTGGGTGACGCCGGTCTTCTGGTACCGCCGGCGGACTCCCACGCGCTGGCCCGGGCAATCTTAAGGATTCTGGAAAATCCGCAGCAGGCCCAAAAACTAGGCCGCGCCGGCTATCGGCGCGTGCAGCAACGCTTCACCTGGTCCAAAGCAGCTGAAAAAACCGTGGCAGCCTATCGGGAGGCCATTTGTGAACACCGTCGAATTTAAAAAGCTTGATATCAAACCCGGAAACCGCATTCTGGATATCGGATGCGGTTCGGGCCGGCACACCGCTGCCGCTTACCGATTAAAAAACGTGGTCGCCATCGGTGCCGATATTGATCATGCAGAGCTTATCGAAGCCAAAGAGCGTTTAAAATTCCACGACCAGTTGGGTAAAAACGGCGGCGGCAAATATGGGCTGACCAGGGCGGATGTAAGCGCCCTGCCGTTTGAAGATCATTTTTTTGATCTGGTGATTTGCTCCGAAGTGTTGGAGCACATTGCAGAGGATAAAAACGCGGCCCGGGAAATGATTCGAGTCCTGAAACCGGGACACCACCTAGTAGTTAGTGTCCCGCGCTTCTGGCCGGAGCGTATCTGCTGGTCGCTATCCAAAGAATATACGGCCACTGATAATGGTCATATTAGAATTTACCGCAAAAAAATGCTTATTCGGTGTCTGGAAAATCTCGGCCTGAAACGCTGGGCGGTGGGCTACGCCCACAGTCTGCACACCCCGTATTGGTGGCTAAAATGTCTGGTAGGACCCAACCGTGAAGACTCGGTAATGGTAAACCTTTACCATCGTTTTTTGTCCTGGGATATCATGAATAAACCAAAACTCGTCAGATGGTTGGACAGATTAATGAACCCGATTCTGGGGAAGAGCCTGGTGGTTTACTTTAAAAAAAAGGGTTGAGCCGGTTTGCCCGTTAGCCGGTTAGCCGGTGAAAAATAGAATCAGTCTCGTAACCGGAGTATTGGAGTATTGGAGTGTTGGAGTGTTGGAGTGTTGAAAAAAAGCATCAAACGCTTCGCCAGTACTCCATTACTCCAATACTCCAGTACTCCTATGCTCAGAAATTAACTGAAAGCCCCCGCGATAGACTACCTTCTCTATTGATATAGATCCGCCTATTTACTCCGTTGAAGAACGCCCAACGTTTTTACCATCGTCAGGGCAGCAAATTGCCCCGAAGTGCACGCCAGTTCATAAATCTGGTGGGGTGCCTGACCGCCTTCGGCCGGGTCTTTAAAAATATCATGGATCAGAAGATATCCCCCCGGCATAATATGCGGTGTCCAGCTGCGATAGTCTGCAAAGGCCGCTTCAGCGGTGTGCCCCCCATCGATAAATACCATACTCAATGGTGTCGCCCACAGCCGGGCGGCTACATCCGAGCGGCTGACCATGACCACAACCGTATCTTCAAGGCCGGCTTTTTCCAGTGTCTTGCGGAATTCGTTAAACGTATCTACCCGACCGGTTTGAGGGTCAAAAAGCGCTGGATCAAAATAGGCCTGTCCGGGTTGTTGTTCTTCAGACCCGCGATGATGATCAATGGAAAACAGGATACCGTTGTTCGTTTTGCAGGCAGTGCCGATATAGATCGTTGATTTGCCGCAATAGCTGCCGATCTCCAGACATGGGCCCGTCCGACTGGCCTCAAGCGCAACTTCATAGAGGCAACGACCCTCGTCTTCGTCGAGAAAACCTTTGGTTGCTGATATAAGTTCAGGATCAATATTCATGGACAACCTCTGGTCTCCGTTCACTATCTTTTTGTGTTCAGGTGTCAGGTTTCAGGTGTCAGTCTTTCGCCCAAAGGGCTTCATGATGGCCTTAAAACCTATGGGTTGGGAGCAATTTCGGAGAGATTTAAGGTTTTGAGATGCGATGTAATGTCCTGACACCTGACACCTGAACGCTGAAACCTATTTCGGCCGGCGGCCAGCAACCAGAAACTAAAGTTTACGATCAAAGCTGCTGACTAGAACATCCCTGGGCTTGGCGCCGTCTGAAGGGCCGACGATTCCTTCCTTTTCCATCTTTTCGATAATCCGGGCAGCCCGATTATACCCGATTCGCAAATGGCGCTGAATCATGGAAATTGAGGCTTGCCCGGCCTCGGTGATCAGGGCCACCGCATCATCATAGCGCTCGTCA
>JASFIX010000468.1:0-4132 GCA_050122435.1 Desulfobacterales bacterium | reverse complement strand
TGAATTATGTCATTAGAGAAGACATCAATTCTGATAATTGATTTTAGATGAATTTCTATTCACGCAAAGACGCAAAGGCGCAAAGTGTTTTTTAATTTAAGTTTTTTTCTTTGGGGCTTTGCGTGCTTGTGTTTTTGCGTGAGGCATAAAGCTTTAGTGCACTCTATTCACTTTTTACTCTCTCATTGTCACCTTTCCCTTCACCCCATCGATGTCAAGCGTGCCGCTGCCGGCTTCTTCGATATAAACGTTTTGAGTCACATCGCTTATTTCAATGCTGCCGGAGCCGTCCGTAACCGTTAAATTACCGTCGATATCCTTAATGGTCATGCTGCCGGAGCCGTCGACGATATAAACATCGCCCTTGACACGACCAATATTAATCATGCCAGAACCATCTTTAACTTCTAGGTTGCCGGTGATATCTGTCAGTTCAATTTTACCGGAACCATCTGAAATAGATATGGGTCCCCCAGTCATTCGAATCTCAATCGATCCGGAGCCGTCTACAATTTTAAGATTTGTCGCTATACCGGTAACAAATATCGAGCCACTTCCATCATCTATTTTCACATTGATGCTTTTCGGAACCTCAACGGTTAAATTGATTTTGGCATCTGCTCTTATCAGGTTCCCATTTTTGAATTCACTTTGTAAAATGGCCTTATGGTTGCGTTTTTTTAGCGATAACAACACGTGTTTGTCTAAAAATTCCTGAAGCATTTTTTGAGTGATGCCGCTGATTTTGACGGTTGCCGTAACCTTAATCCGGTCATTTCTCTCAACCCCGAATACATCCAGGGAGCCCGGTCCGCATATGATTTGCAGCGAATGGATATCTTTGGTTGATAATTCCAGATATTGAGAATTTTCAATACTTCCGGCAAACGCAAGCACCGGAATAAAAAGAACAATCAAAACGGCCCTCCCCATCATTTTAGCCTCCTATCAAAACCAATCTTGAACAAATATCCTTATACTCGCTTACACTGTGACAAATAGCAATATTTATTGTATGAAAGGCTAGCTGCTGCGTATTTACTGCTCCTAATTTTAACGGAGATAATGATGTCAGATACCGGTTCCGGAGTTGGTGACAAGCTTGATGCCAAAGCGGCAATTCTGCTGACAGGGCTATGTTTGATCTGGGGATTGAATTCCGTTGCCATAAAAATCAGTAACGAAGGGATTGCGCCTCTTTTCGGCGCGGGTCTTCGATCGGTTATCGCAACGGTTTGTCTGATGACCTGGATGAGCCGGAAGCGGCTTGAATGGTTTCCCGGCCGGCTTTTTGACGGTTTTATTATCGGATTTTTGTTTGGCGCCGATTTCGGCCTTTTGTATTTGGCGCTTTTATACACCACTGCTTCCTCAGCCTGGATTCTGCTGTTCACCACCCCTTTTTTCCATGCCCTCGGCGCACATTTCTTTTTAAGCGGAGACCGCCTGTCCTGGAACAAAGCCGCCGGGATGGTCCTGTCCTTTGCCGGAATTTTGATCTTGCTGAGCACTCATCTGGGTCTGCCATCAAAGCTGCAAATAATCGGAGATCTTCTGGCCATCGGCGCTGCCCTGATCTGGGCGCTGACCACGGTGTATATCAAGCGCCGGTTGGTGACTGTGATATCGCCCTATAATACCCTTTTTTACCAGGTCCTGTTTTCCATTCCCGTTTTGTTTTTATTCAGTTTTGTATTTCAGGAAACGCCGGTCTCCCATGTTGATTGGTTGATTTTGGTCTCCGTCGCCTACCAGGGGATTCTGGTTGCGTTTATCAGCTATATGGGATGGTTTTTTCTGGTCCACACCTATGCGGTTAGTCGACTTTCCAGTTTCAGTTTTCTGACGCCGGTGTTTGCAACTCTTGCCGGAGTTGGTCTACTCAACGAGCCACTGACCCTGCGCTTAATAGTCAGCCTGATCCTGGTTAGTATCGGGATTTATGTCGTGAACCGCAAATAAGCCGGAAATTATGAATGGTTTTTGAGTGGGAACATTGAATACGGGTAGAATGGAAATGGTAGGATTGGTGGATCTAAAAAAACTGGGGCCGTCCTAAAAGGACCGCCCCAGGTTCCGAAGTTAGAAAAAGAAGGTGACTTAGCGTGTCTCCCGAAACACGCATAATATAAATATCGGTCATTTTTAAAAAAAACTTTAGCAAAATTTTCAAAAATATATGCTGATTTTTGATTTTGACGGTGTGCTGATCAATTCACTTGATGAAGTCACCTTAACCGCCTACAACGCGGTTACCGGCAACCAGGTCACTTCCCTGGCCGAATTGCCCACGGCGCTGGTCGGATTGTTTCAGCATAACCGCTTCCATGTTCAAGCCATCGGGGATGCGATTTTACTCATGACCTGGTGCCTTAACAATTATCGTAACCAATCCGAAAAAATTTTAAATCCGAACGAATATGAGGCCATGATTTCCGGCGCAAAGGCCTTCATAACCGATCGAACCCTGCTCATTTATGAAACCCGCAGTCTATTTATCGCCAACGAACCGGAATGCTGGTTGGCGCTTCATCAACCCTACCAACCGCTGTGGGGTGAATTAGTTGAACGCCCAAAATCTGTGTTTATCATTTTGACGAACAAAAACCGGGATGCAACCTTGCGGCTTTGTCAGCACTTCGGCCTCAACATTCAGGCGACTGATGTTTACAGCGGCGATCATGGAACAAGCAAAGTCGAAAACATGCGACAGATTCAGAAGAGATTCTTAGACCAACAGTTTTATTTTATTGACGATTCGGTTAAAAATCTACGGGAGCTCGAAAATTCCGCAAATGTGGAAAATAAGAGAATCCAGCTGCTGCTGGCCTCCTGGGGGTACACCGGTCCCTGGGATGGGAAGATTGCTCAACAGCATGGGTACCCGGTTTTAAATCAAAAAGAGCTGATTGCGCTGCTGGACAAGGATCGGCCGAAGCTATCAACTGAACAATAAAATAGGCTATTGTTCAAGATGAAGCCTAAAATACTAGATTTTTGCTAGATAGAAGCTAGTTTTTAGAATTCCATAAGATTTCAAAGTACCTTTGCGTCTTCGTGTCTCGTGCCGGCCACCACGCCCGCCTCGCCGTGCTCGCATGGCGGGCCGGTTTGCGTGAGGCTATCTATTTCATTTACCCATCTTTTTGTACGAAAAGTTACAATATTTATACCGCAGACTATCTTCTGGCATCTGTACTCGGTTAACCAACCTCTGAACTTTTGAACCAGGTGTTATTTAAAGAATTCAGCTGAACTGAAAAGTATCACATGGTTTGTATAACATTGTTGTGGGAAATGACCTATATTTCGGGTCGCTCGGCAAACAGGGGTTCGGTTTCCCGGGTGCGCTTGAGCTCGTAAAACCCCGGCGTTCTGCCGGCGATGATGATAGCATCCCACAGCTCGACAGCTGCTTTTCCAGTTGGTGCCGGGCTGAAGACCGGACCGAAAAAGCCCGGCCCTTTGCCGCCGTCAAGAAC
Source organism: Desulfobacterales bacterium (assembly GCA_050122435.1). Lineage (GTDB taxonomy): Bacteria > Desulfobacterota > Desulfobacteria > Desulfobacterales > JAHEIW01 > JAHEIW01. The sequence goes on along the minus strand of JASFIX010000468.1, from coordinate 650 downwards.
GATGAGCGGCACACCCACATCCTTGCCGACTTTGGCAATCGCTTGATCCATATCCGCTGCAATCTGGTGGTCATAACGTTCGTCATCAGCCGCGTCTTTCAACCTGGCCGGATAGCCGCAGGCTTTTAGAATTTCATCTAAAACTTCGGGGTCATCGATATCCTCATTATCGTGATGGTAGCGGGTTCCCATCACGGTGTAAAGCTTTGCGAGCCCGTCATTTCCATATGCCTTGCTCACGGCGGCGGCCACCCGCAAGGCCTGCAGGCCCATTTCATGCAATATTCTAAAATGTTCGGGTATCTTACGGCCCTCATTGATTTTTTTAAGACTAAACAATTTCCAGTTAACCTGAATCTTTTTTTGACGGCTGACATCAATCATCCAACGTGAAGTGATCCAGCACCAGGGGCAGACCGGATCCCAGTAGAAATCAACAGTGTCTTTAGCGCTAACCATCGCAGCAATCCAAAATTAGCCTGTTATGACCAGACCGGTGATTGAATTTCAGTATTAAGCATTTTTTTCGATTATCTCTTTATGTTACAAGAATCATTTATTTTCAAGTCTCTTCTTGGCACCTAACTTTCTTAACAGAATCTAATCAGAAGAACATCAGAATACCTACAATATGTTGATGAAAAAAACCG
>JASFIX010000467.1:0-4137 GCA_050122435.1 Desulfobacterales bacterium | reverse complement strand
CCGGTCAATAATGTATCTGGCTGCCAGGGGTAATGTCCACGAATCGTCTCCATTGTGTTTGGGCACATCAATACCGAATTTCAAGTAGATTTTTCTCAAATCTTCAGGAAGGGTATGAACCAGACCGAATTTTTTCGCTACCGTATTTCCGGGATCACTTAAAACATCGAAGTCCAGTTTTTTGGCTTTTGCCAGCATACGGTTTTTTTGTACAAGTTGAGGAGATATGGCGATCAGACTGGCTCCCAGTGAAGTGAAACCAGGCAAGGCGTTTTGCAGAGCTTCCAGCTCCAGGTTGCAATAAGGTCACCATTTACCGCGGTAAAAGGTAAGCACCATCAAATGATTTGAAAGAATATCCTTTGACCGAATCCATTCTCCGCGGGTATTTTCGAGTTCAAATTCCGGTGCTGTGTCTCCGACCTTCAGCACCTGATCTAAGATCCCTGAATTACGGAGGTCAGAAGTTGCCCGGTGCATCACTTCTAAAGTTTCAGGTGGCACATTCTTCTCGAAATCAGCTCTATGTTGATTCAGTTGTTCTTGTAATGTCATCATGCGATGTCCTTTGCGGTTTCGTTAGGTTCGGGAAAATAAAATATGCAGAAAAAGTAGGTACGACCATAGAGAAGTCAATGGTCAAAAGCTCTGGGTTCAAAGGTTCAGAGGTTTGGGGCTTCGCGCTTCGACCCCACAAGCTGGGTTCAGGGTTGTTACGACTGGAGCCACACAGCATTCCAACATTTTTTGCTTTAGCAAATTTCAATATCGATCTTTTAACCTTTGAACCATTGAACGCTGAACCTTTGAACCTATCGATCGAGAATCATTTTCATGGTGGGACCGTCAATGTTGCCGCCGCTGATAATGACACCAACGCGGCCCTGTGATCTGACACTGCCGCTTAAAAGCGCTGCGACGCCAAGTGCACCCGAAGGTTCGACCACGAGCTTCATGCGGTAAAACAAAAATTGGACAGCCGCGATGATGGCTTCTTCGGAAACCGTTTGCATGTCATCAACATATTTTAATACCAGTGGGAAAGTGACCTGTTCTCCCAGAGAGGGTGTGCGGGTTCCATCGGCGATCGTCGGCGGATTTTTTACGGTATGAAGCGTTCCGGTTTGGAACGAACGGGTCGCGTCGTCGGCCAGTTCCGGTTCGACGCCGATCACACGGCATTCAGGAGTCATGTTTTTGGCAGCAATGGCAGATCCGCTCAGCAAACCGCCGCCGCCACACGGCACCAACAGCATGTCCAGTGATTTGACTTCTTCAATTAGCTCTAAAGCCGCCGTTCCCTGGCCGGCGACGATATCAACGTGATCGTAAGGCGGTATTAAAACATACCCATGTTTTCTTTCGAGATCTTCAGAAATTCTTTCACGGGTGCCTTCTTGCAGATTGTATTCCACGATACTTGCCCCATATGCTTCGGTGGCGGCACGCTTAATAGCGGGTGCATCGTCAGGCATGACAATTGTGGTTTGAATGCCTAAAAGCTTTCCAACCAGGGCGATGGCCTGGGCATGATTTCCCGAAGAATGGGTAATAACCCCCCGCTTGCTGTCGTTATCCGAAAGCTGGGACATGGCGTTATAAGCGCCTCTGAACTTGAAGGCGCCGACGCGTTGAAAATTTTCACATTTAAGATAGACTTTTGCGCCTACTCTTTGATTCAGGGTCTGCGAGCTCATAATTGGTGTGATATGGGCATGGCCGCGGATTCGCTTGCTTGCTGCCCGAACCAATTCAAACATATTGTCTGCATTTTTAGACATAATGGTGCCGCCGTTTGCGATGACGCTTGAGTATTGAAAGAAGTTTCAGATCTGCAAATTCGGGCGATAATAGCAGGTTTGGATATATTTTACCAGTCGGATGGGGGCAACACTTTCCACGGGTAGCTGTCTTTGGTAACCTGGGCCCAGAAGAGATTTCCTGAATTACGCCACGGATCCAGCACAATTCCTTTAAAGAAACTCTGCCCCTTGGCGGTAACCACAACGCAGTTATGCTCACGCAGCTCACTGCCGCGATATGCCACCCCCCAGTGAAGCTGAAAGCATTTTAAATCAAGCGTCTGAAGCTTTTTCATCAGGTCTCCGGTCCAATGATAGCATAAGCCGCGTTCTCTAATGCCAAATACCACCAGCAGGTTGTGTGCCACCGCCGGACGCACGAGTTGATATTCTTCAGCCAGAATTCCGGATTCCCGCACAGCTGTTTCAGCCAAAATTCGAGCTTCTGCTGTATCGACCGCCGCGCTTAATCCAATCAGTTCCTGTTCAAGTTGTTTGATCTTGCCCCAATAGGCTTGATCATCTGATAGACTGTCCGATGTTGTCGGGTCGGATGGGGTGTTGCCGGGATAATACACGTTTGCTTTAGCACAGCCGAGCAAACCGATAAGCAGACAAAGTGCTGTCACGGATTTGATTGTGGGCTTTATGTATCGCATAAAAAAACCGGAGTAATGGAGTGTTGGAGTGCTGGAGTATTGATTCCTATTCCATTACTCCAATACTCCGATACTCCACCACTCCAAAGAAGCTATAGTCAATTACAGCGTTATTTTAATGGACTAAATAGGTTGTTTGACCTTGGTTTATTATTTTTGACCAATGCGGATTCCTAAATCCGCGAGTTGCTTTACAATCAAAGATTCCCACCCCCGGTTGGCCTGCGGATTTGCGGGACTGGGATGAGAAATCACGCCTATTTTTACTTCTGGGTTATCGATGGCAATTCGGGCACGCTTTTCAGCGAATTTGCCCACGCCCACTACATAACGTGGCCTAAAGTATTCAATGGTGCGACGCAGGGCATGATCACAAATTTCCTGCAGCGGCTTTCGTTCCGCGACGCGGATTTGGTCCGGTGTACGGTTTCGTCCGCTTTTTTCAATAAACAGAAGAGGGCAATAGTTCGCTACGAAAAAGCGCTTAAAAAAACGGGTCGGCGTTTGAAATGCTTTTTGGGCCCAGCCCCACAGCCGTTTCCCGCTGACCTCACTTTTGGTGCAGGAAAATCCCATCACCGGCCGTTTGGGGTGCATCTGAGCCGGGGTGCCGACCGGAGCGTTAATCTGCATCCAGTCCCTGACCGCAGTGATTTCACCAAAAGGAATACCGGTTTGGGCCATCCCCCACGGTCCTGGATTCATACCTAAAAACACAACATCTTTGGGTGTGGATGCAAATTTTGCCTCATATTGTCTCAAGGACTCCCGTGCGTATTCAAGCGGGTTATAGACATGGGTGATCGGAGGCCCAAATCGTAAGGGGCGCAGCGAATTAACCATATCGACAACAATCGATTCAAGAAAATCCAAGTCAGGATTCATTTTTTTCGTTTTTCGCGGCAGCCTTTATCTGTCAAACAGTAGGATGGCTCGTTGTCGGGTCCGCAAAAAAAAGACCCTTCCATACGCTCCAGAAAACCATCTGTAACCATGTTATCCAGATCTTTTCTTTTCCCCAAATGGTTTCCCGGATAATACACCCCCCTTTGCATCTTTACCAGAATCTCTTGCTTCATGACGCTCCTCTCAGGCCATCCAAGACAACCATACGTAACCCAGCAACCAATTGTTGTTTCGCTTATCAAGTTAAAGGTGTTTTTTCATACACACTGCGGTTTCCGGGCAAAGACCTTTGAATTCAGTCGTTTCCTGTATAGCATCAGGCGCCGATTTACGGTCGGCTTTTTGATATCCCCGTCCAGCGAAAAAATTTTCGGCCGTCAGGGTCAGCAGATAAAGGGTGCCCACCTGTTGCGAACGGGCATATTCTTCTATTTTATTGACCAGCTGGGTCGCCAATCCTTGTCGCCGATAGGCTTGTGCAACTGCAAGCGACCGCAGCAGTCCCACATCACCTTTTGGCTCGAGACCCACCACCCCCGCTAAGGCTGAAGCATTGTCGTCTTTTACGATTATAAAGTGTGGTAGCTGAGATGAGCCGATATCATGATGATGGAGGTCGCTGGCCGCCAGGATTTGTTTGATCTCTTTCTCATATTCAGCTGATGCAAAGGAAAATTTCACAAGAAACACCATGTATCGATTTTAAAATCTGAAACGCTCAATTTAGGCGATATACGTACATGGGATCATTATGCCAGCTGCTCTCCAAT
>JASFIX010000466.1:0-4149 GCA_050122435.1 Desulfobacterales bacterium | reverse complement strand
CGCTCACGGTTTCTCTCTGATATTCAACGGTGTGTTCGATTTTAAGTTTGCTGCCCGGTTGAGCGTAACGGTTTTCCACCGAAGCCAGCGCCAGGTTTTTTTTGATAATCGGTGACCACGTGCCGCTGGTTGCTTTGCCGATCTGCCTGGAGCCGTCACCGTCATAGACAGGAATCCCCGTGCGCCAGGCACCTGCTGAAACCTGAACCGGCAGGCCGTGTTTGGCGTAAAGCGCTTCCTGTTCATCCCAATCCAGCTCAAGTCCGACAAGGGTATACGGTGGTCCTGCAGCCTGCTCGGCTTTAAGCGCCGCCTGGCCGCTAAATGGTTCGCGGTCAAGGTCAACTGTCCACTCCAGGCCCAGCTCAAAAGGTGTTGATTTTTGGGAAGCGATCAGGCAATGCTCGGCGTTATGAAAATCAACACCATTTAGAATCAATCCGGCTTCGATGCGTGTAATATCCAGAACATCCAGGCCAGCGGACTGTAGTAAATATGGCTCTCCGGCGGACATCAGGGCATCCCAAAGAGGCAGCGCAGCCGTATTTTCCACCCAGATTTCATATCCGAGGTCGCCGGTAAATCCGCTGCGGGATATATAAGCATCTAGTCCATCCAGTTTGCCGGGCGCGACCCGATAGTAAGCCAATGCATCCATGTCTATATCTGTAAGTTGTTTCAGTATCTCGCGGGATGTGGGCCCCTGGATGGCGACGGCAGCAACCGTTTCTGTTATATCTTCTATAGTGACATTGAAACCGCGTCTAAACTGATGAAACCAGCCCAGCATGGGTTCCGCCGCGTGAACCCTAAAGCGGCATTCATCCAGACGAAAGACGGTTCCATCATCGATTATTTTTCCATGATCATCGCACCAGCAGCAATACGCCACCTGGCCGATCTGGATGGTTTTGATATCTCTGGCCATGATGCGGGACAGATATGCCGCGGCATCCGTTCCACTGATCTGGTATTTAAATAACGGTGTGATATCAATTAGGCCGGCAGCATGCCGTATTGCATAGTACTCGCCGTCATTGGGCAAATTATAGGAACAAACCGCGTAATAACCCGTCCAATCGGTCCAGCGGTAGCTGGCGCATAATTTTGAAGTTCTATCGTGGAAAGGGGTTGGAATTGGCATATTCAATCAGGTTTAAAGGTTCAAAGGTTCAAAGGTTCAGGATTCAGAAGTTAGAGACAGAACCGGTCCTCGGTTCTTTGATTCCTGAGATCGGTTGACTTATTGCTGTCGAGCGCTGAATGATGCGCTGCGCTCCAGTTTTCATCCCTCTTTGACCGCTATAAACGATAGTCTAACCTCGGAAGCTTTGAACGCAGAACCCTTGAACCAAGCAACAGCCGATTGCGATATATGGCTTGTCTTAAGTTGTCAAGTTTTTTTTAAATGATAAAGACTGATTGACAAGCGATTTTCGACCCATTAAGTTTGTAACCATGTAGATGAGGAATTGCTAACACCTAAAATAAGCGTTTCAAATTTTAAAAGGTAGGATTGTTTATTTTAGGTATAATTGAGTGGAGGAGACTGCGAACCATGGCGTATGATCCGGAAAAAGACAAAATTTTAAAAAAGTGGAAATGCAATGAAACTGGATTGGTGGTTTCAATCAATCAATACGGTGAAGGTGAGCCCAAGGTCCAAATCGGACCGCGAATTCTACAAAAAAAAGACGGTAGCGATAGGGCACCGGTGAAGGCCGGCCGGCTGACCATCGAGGATCTGATGTGGTTATATGATATTATCGATGAGGTTAAGGATGATTTAACCTCTTATCACAAACCGCAATGATTGTTATTGGTGATTAGGTATAGGTTATTGGTTATTCGTTTCATCAATCCGAGCGTCGGTGTAAAAGCAAATAACAAATAACGATTAACGAATAACTGACCGAAAAACTTCTCTGTCTGGAATAATCCAACAGAAGATTTGCAACGGATGCTAGAAGTGGACAGTACGGATGCCATCATATTTCCCAAAAAAGGGAAACACTCACCGCACCTGGGCCCGGTGGCTGTTATTGCAGGGACTGAAACAGATCTGTTACTGCTTTGCAAATTACTGGATTTTGACAGCGACACCTATCAAAAACTATTTACCAGCCGGTTATACCCCGTTGGCTCTTCAACAGCGGGTATTTCGCTAACCGGCCCGGTAGTAGGTGCGCCGTATGCGGTGATGGTGCTGGAAACGCTGATTGCCTGGGGGGCCCAAAAAATTATTTTTTTGGGCTGGTGCGGTTCCATATCCGAAAAAGTCAAAATCGGCGATATTATTGTTGCGAAATCTGCAATCATAGATGAAGGCACATCCGGGCATTATAAAGATAACGAAACACGGTTATCATTTCCGGCAGCGTCAATACTAAAAACGCTCAACGATGCCTTGAGACAAAATCGGGTCAATTTCCATAATGGGGTGATCTGGTCCACGGATGCGATTTACAGGGAAACCCGCGAAAAAGTGAAAACCTTTCAACGCCAGGATGCAATTGCTGTTGAGATGGAGATTTCAGCCCTGTTTACGGTGGCGAAATTTCGGGGTGCCGAATTGGGTGCCATGGCGGTTGTCTCGGATGAGTTGGCTTCTTTTAAGTGGCGCCCCGGATTTAAAATGGATGAATTCAAAAACGGTCGCAAGACTGCCTGCACGGTGATAAAAGACCTATGCCGCAAAATTTAAATCCGCAAATCATTCAAAAGGTTGATGATTTAAGAAAAGCACTTCACCGGCATAATTACCGCTACTATGTGCTCGATGATCCGGAAATTTCCGATGCCGAGTATGATCGAATGATGCAGACACTGAAGCAGCTGGAAGAAGAACATCCCCAGTTGGCCAGTCCCGACTCCCCAACCGCGCGGGTGGGTGCACCGCCGCTTGAAAAGTTCGATCCCGTTGCACACACGATCCCCATGCTGAGTTTAGATAACGGCTTTAACGATGAAGATATCCTGGAATTTGACAAAAGAATCAGACGAAACCTTGATACTCGGGATGAAATTTTATACACGGCTGAGCCCAAGATGGACGGCGTTGCTGTGGAGCTTATTTATGAAAACGGGATTCTGGTTACCGCTTCTACCCGGGGAGACGGGCTGACCGGTGAGGGGATCACCAACAATGTCAAAACGATTCAAACTGTCCCGTTGGTGATGCAAACTGATGATTTGGCGGACATACCACCAAGAATGGAGGTCAGGGGAGAAGTTTTTATCGGACTTGAAGCCTTTAGAAAGTTTAACCAGGAACGAGTCGATCAACAACTGCCACCGTTTGCCAACCCACGTAATGCTGCGGCGGGATCTTTGCGACAGCTGGATTCAAAAATAACTGCGGCTCGTCCGCTGGAGATTTTCTTCTATGGTGTCGGGATTGTTGAAGACATTGAACTTGAATCGCACGGCGAACTTCTTGAGTCTCTGAAAAAATGGGGTTTTCGGATAAATCCGCTCATTCGGTCCGGGATTAACATCGGGTCCGTGTTGAATTACTATCGGGAGCTTAACGCAGAGCGGTATCAACTTGCTTACGACATCGATGGCGTGGTGGTTAAAGTCGACCGGATTGATCTACAGCAGCGCCTGGGTACCACATCTCGAAGCCCCAGATGGGCGATCGCCTATAAGTTCAAAGCCATACAGGAAACCACGATGATCGAAACGATTGAGGTCCAGGTGGGACGCACCGGCACATTGACTCCGGTGGCTCACTTAAAACCGGTGAATGTCGGCGGGGTTACGGTGAGTCGGGCGACATTGCACAATGAAGATGAAATTCTGAAAAAAGACGTCCGCATCGGCGATCAGGTTCTGGTACAAAGAGCCGGTGACGTCATCCCGGAGATCGTAAAAGTCATCGTATCCAAGCGAGATGGAAGCGAGACGCGATTTAAGATGCCCAGGCAATGCCCGGTCTGCGATTCACCGGTTGTCCGAATGGCCGGGGAAGCCGCAACCCGCTGCATCAATTCGAGTTGTTCCGCCCAGGTTAAGGAAAGGATCAAGCATTTTGCTTCAAAGGGGGCCTTTGATATCGACGGTTTCGGCACGAAGCTCGTTGATCAACTGGTAGATAAAGAACTGCTGTCTTCCTTTGCGGATATCTTCAAATTAGATAAAAAAACC
>JASFIX010000465.1:0-4159 GCA_050122435.1 Desulfobacterales bacterium | reverse complement strand
TTTACCGGGGCGGATAAGACGCGGGCCGGTCGCTTCGAACAGGCCGACCGCGGCACGCTGTTTTTGGATGAATTTTGCGAGCTCAGCTTTGATTTGCAGGCAAAGCTGCTGCGGGTGCTGGAAGATAAAACCTACGAGCGGTTAGGCGGCAACAAAACCATCCAGGCGGATACACGGATCATCGCGGCCACCAATCGTGACATCGAAGCCCAGGTGCGGGAGGGAAAATTCCGCGAAGATCTTTATTACCGTATAAATGTGCTGCGGATCCATATGCCGCCGCTCAGGGAGCGCATCGAATGCATCGAGCCGCTGGCCTATTATCTGTTAGACCGCCTGTCCCGGGCGGAAAAAAAGCAGGTCGACACCCTGTCTCCCGAAGTCCTGGTTTTGTTTAAGACCTATCACTGGCCAGGAAACATCCGCGAGCTGTCCAACACGATTGAAAGGGCGATTTTTCTGACCGACGGCCCGACCATAGAGGCGGTGCATATTTCTCTTCCCAAAATCGGCGAACTGCAGAAACCGTCTGCAAAGCCCCCGGCCAAACAGTTGAGGCTTTCAGAACAGGAAGAAAAAGAAATCATTTTTCGGGCTCTGGAGAAAAATCTGTGGATTCAGAAAGATGCCGCCAAAGACCTCGGACTGACCCCCCGCGCGTTAAACTACCGCATCAAAAAGCACGGTATAACTCACTCCCGCTGGCGCAAAAATAAATAAAACCAGCTTCAATCCGCTGGAGCTATCAAATTTCCTATAAATCTATCCACAGCTCTATAAAGACAGAGATGCAGATTTTCAAATAACCGCAGACGCTCGCAGACATACGCAGACAGTATCTTTTCCTTGCTCGACCTGAGCAAGGAAAAACCGCTTGCCCTCCGGGCAAACAGTTTTACTTTTTTATCAAATAGTTAGTGGTTATAATATTCATAGATCCTATACTAAAATTGTAGGCGAGTAGTATTTTTAATCGCGAAGCGATTGACATGTTTTGGCCGAGCAGGTCGCTCGGCCAAAAGGTTAGTGTGAGTCTGTGTGGGTCCGTGGCAAATTAATCAAAAAAGTCTGCGGTAGTCTGCGTGGGTCTGCGGTAAATAAAATGCAAAAGCGGAAACGGTCTTGCCTCTTTTGACTTATTGCTTCCGGATGATTTTTTTGAGCCCATAGCTGCCAAGACCGATGAGGGCCAGGTTGAACAGAAAATAAAACAGGAGATGTTTTAGCAGTGAATCGTAAGCTGCTGATGAAATAAAGCAGCCGCCACCGCCACCGCCACCGCCGCCGCCGATGCCACCACCCACGTCTGAAAAGGAACCGGCCTGAGCGCCTGAAAAGTGATAGACTTCGATTTTTATCGTCGGGGGATCGGTTTCATTATGATCCACACGAGAGTTGGGTACCATCCAGCCCTCACCGCCGGGTTGTACATTACCAGCGGCATCGCTGGCCAGCACCCAGGTGTTTCCGTCATAATAGTAGATGTTAAGCCCACTGACATCGGTGTAACCGGGGCAGGGGATGACGAGTTTCACCGGTGTGATGAAAAAAGCATGCGGCTGCAGATTCATAGGCACGCCCACTCCCCGTACACCGGCCAAATTGACTGGTGCGATATCACCCGTGGGTCCGAACTGGGGATTTACGAGTCCATCATCTTCGTAAATAATCTTTGCACCGGTAAGATCACCGCTATTGACCTGCATACCGGTGTCATACGGTAAAACCAGCTCGGGGTCTTCAACAACCACATTGCCAGAATCCGGCAGATTTTCCTGATTTGGCAGGTCATTGTGTTCTGCCAGCGTTTCCACATTAAAATCGATACTGGCCTGGTTCATGTTTTTGCCCGTTATGTCGGTGGCATCAATCAGAACGTTGACATCACTATCATAGGAATAACCGGGTCCATAGACGCCGTCGTTGCTGCGGTCATACACGACCAGAAGCCGGGTGACGTTGCTGTCCAGTTCCGCATCGATGAGTTTAATGTACCGAACCGATGCAGATCCCAGATTGCGGACAAAAGGCAGATTATCACCATCATCAATTGTGAACTGAATTCTGTTCGCGATGGTTGCATTTATTCCGTTTGCGGACTCTAAAAGGATTGCAAAAGAAGTGGTGTTGGCCACCTGCGCGCTATCTGTGATGCCTGCGTTGTGTTTTGGGGTGGTGGTAATGATGATGAATGGGGCCGATGCCGCACTGAGCGGATTGGAGCGGGCCTCGTATTCCTCAAAATTGGTGTAACCGTCGCCGTCGGGATCGCCGGCACTGTCATTGACCGCAGGGTTCAGCCCATTTGCGATTTCCCAGTCATCGGCCATGTTATCTCCGTCGTTATCGTTGATGCGGATGCTGGCTGGAGTCACCGCATTTCCGGCCGGATCGGAGATGTTGCTGACCGTGAGGGTAAATACTTCATAAGCCGGAATCGAAGCCATGGACAGCCGATAAACAGAGCCGCCCAGATCGGCGATATCATCATTATCCGGATTGACGGTGGCAAAATTCATGGACGGGCTGAAGCTGTAATTGCCTTCGGTGGCAGCGCCCTGCATATCCGACTCGTCATAGGTGAGGGTGATCGTATCGACGGCAAAATTGATGACCGGGAATTGGACGATGGAGGGCGGATCGGGGTCGGCGGTGGTAAACATGCCTTCAGCCGACGGATTGTCGTCGCCGCCTTTGTTGTCCGGGCCGTTGCCGTAAGCATCGATCGAGCCCACGCTGTAATAATAATCGGTTGCCTGGCTCAAACCGCCGAGCGTGATGCTGTGGCTGGTCACCAGGGCCGGATTTGATTGACTGTTCGGGTAACTGTCCCAGCTGCTGCTGGCGGTGCCGTATTGTACGATGCTTTCTGATGGTATGTCAGTGGTCCATGTCACCACCGCGGTGGTTTCAGTAATAGAGTTGACCTGGACATTGGATATTTGCGGGGCTGCCAGGGCTGAGGCGGCATTGATACGACCACCGGTGGACACCAGATTGTTCCAGGCTGCTTTGACGTCCACACTGCCCAGAATGGCCGCTTTGATTTCGGTACTGGTCAGGGACGGGTTTTGTGCCTTTAACAGGGCGGCCAATCCGGCGACATGCGGCGCAGCCATGGAAGTGCCGTGTTTAAATACGTATTCGTTGCCGCTGTAGGTTGTTGAAGCCGCGGTGACCTTGACATCGTCGATATAATATCCGTCTCTAACCTCAATGTTGTCGCTGGTCAGGCGAAATCTGACATATACCGTATTTTGATTATCATACGCCTCTAAATCTGCGATCAAGGTGGTCCAGGCAACAAACTCTCCGGTAACTCCATTATATAAATTTGGGTCTCCCGGCAGTTGAAGGTTTACCGGGTTCCAGATCAACGCATTGCTGGAAGCCTCAACCCACAGGCCATCCCAGCCCAACTCCGCGTGTCCGTAGATTTTAAATTCCAGTTTGGCTGCCGTATGATTGGACAGGTTGACCGGCGGTGAATAGGCCCAGGAATTGGAATCGTTCAAGTAGTTCGCCCCCGGGCTGTCGGTCAATGAGTAGGTGCCTGAAGAAGCTTCTTCATTTGTGGCGCCCCAGGTATTGTTTGAGCCGCCGGTGGTCCAGTCGCTGATATTGTTGTCTTCAAAATCATCCTGCCAGACCGTTTCGCGTCCCGGGGCCGTGCTGTAAATGTTGACGCCCGGAGCGGCCACATGCACCGAAAAGGGGCCGTAGTTGGAAAAGGAAGCGCGGTTGTCATTCTGGTCACTGGCTGCCACGGAGATAATGTTGTCACTGGCGTAACCGGACGGATAATGCTGGATGAAGGTGTCGGTATTCCAGCCGCTGTTGCCGGCAGCACATACCACCAGCGCACCGGAGGCGTCGATGGCGTCTTTAAGGGATTGATTGTAGCCGCTGCCGCCCCAGCTGTTGTTGATAATATCGGCGCCCATGGCGCTGGCGTATTCGATGGCTGAAATGGCATCAGCCGTCGTTCCGCTGCCCCAGGGATCCATAAATCGCAGGGCCATGATTTTAGCCGTCCAGCTCACACCGGTGACACCCATACCGTTATCTCCTACCGCTGCAACGGTGCCGGCCACGTGGGTGCCGTGGCCGTGGGCGTCGCGGGGATCATTATCGTTCACATAAAAATCCCAACCGTTGA
>JASFIX010000464.1:0-4160 GCA_050122435.1 Desulfobacterales bacterium | reverse complement strand
ACCAATGCTGCTGTTAATAACCTCCGCTTTGCTATTGCCGCCGCTGTAAGAGATATCACTATCCCAAAAATCAGATTATGCCCGATGACATGATGATATTTACTCCACCACAACAATGGTTGTTGTGTGTGTTCTGTGGCCAGTTCGACCACTAGGCCCACTCCGTCAACATCCGGGGAAATGCCCGCCAAAGTGATGATAATCCGATCCCGGCTTTCAAGTCTGGGTATGCTGGCGACTGTCCAGCTGGCCAGAAAGTGTGTTATTGGCTGCATACCATTACTCTTTGTGTGAAATTGCAGTTCAGCGGCCTTGAAAATAGAGGATCGCTGTGTAAAATCTCTACTAATGAAATCATATCGCAATTGGTGGGAAACCGCAAAAATTTGGCGGGAGAATATCAGATAAGATATTGATATAAATAAATATATAAATATTAAGTCTTATAAAAAATGAATCTTAAATTTCATAAATGGAGGGATATTAAACCCTGGGATTGTGCGGAAATATGTCAACATCACATCTTAATCAATTTTGTAAACTGCACCTTATGGTCACCGGGCCGGTTGTAATCGGTTGTTACCGGCAGACCTCCAATTTCATCATCACCCGGTTCGATCTGAAAGCCAATTCGTTTGTGACTTTTTCGATCATCCCCTAATCCTCCCTGACAAATGAGGGCCGTCAAATTTGTCCAATCGCGTCATCGACCGATCGTGAAGTCGGTGAAAAAGGGGCACGAGCACAGCGACACCGGCTAGCCCGGGGCCTACCTCCAAAAGCCAGCTGAATCTTCCCGCCGGGGGCGCCATCACGGTAGCCAGGCAAACAATGATGACGATGCCCAACAGAATCAACGGTGTGCGGTAATATGAAAATGGCATTGCTGTCATCTATTTGTCCTCTTTGTCAGATTCATATTTTAGCCAATGCTCGGGATCGGATTGAGGAAGGGCTTTGCCGGTCTCCAGATAATGATTCATGGTGGCCTCCCAGAATTTCATGTCTTTTACAAAATTTTCCTCGGTAAAATTTTCGATGAACCGATTGCCCGCTTCATTCAGCGCGGTTATGGTATAAGTGATGTGAACCCGGGAGGTTTGCTGACCGCCGTCTTCTACCCGAACCGTTACTTCAGCCACTCTTGAATCCGGCGTGATGCGGGCGAAAACAGTCTCATAGGCGGCATCATCTCTTTTGGCGATCAGCCAGATGGTGTCTTTTTCACCGGCACTTCTGGATGTAAACACGCATCCTTTTTCCGCAAAGCCAGATTTTGAAAAAATCAATTGATAATCCCAGCCATCCAGCCACTCGGCCTCTTTGACCGGACAGATCAAAGAATGAACCACTGACGGCGGCGCCAGAATGGTTTGAACATAACTTCGGGTGACTCTTTTTGCATTAAAATTTGAATGTTTGATAGGATTCATGGGCTTCTCCGTGTGTGAAGCGCTTTTTCGCATTTTAGCGGGTTGTTAAATGTAAAACTTCCTGCAGACTCGAAATCACCGTAACCTCATCTTCCCAAGAGCGGTTTTCGAAAAGAGTTTCGTCAGGATATGCGACCTGGAAATCCAAAGCATCGCTGTCTGTGCGATTAACCCGTCTTGTGATGAGTATTGGATGAATCCCGGCGGCAATCGCTCCGGCAACATCCTCTTCTGTATCCCCGACATAGACTGCATCAGGTGGTGAAATCCCGGTTTGTTGAAGCGCCAGCGCAAAGATGGCAGGGTCAGGCTTTTTAACTCCCACTTCGCTGGAGATGATGGTGGTGTCAAAGATGGTTTCCAATCCATTATGGGACAAAATGCGTCGAACATGGGGCGGGTGGTCAAAATTGCTCACCAGACCGATCGTTTTCTCGTCACGCTTTAAAGCGCTGAGAACCGTCATCGCCTCGGGATCGATTGAGATTTGGGTCTGCCATGCTTCGGCGATCTTATCGGCGATATGGCTGAGTTCTTCTTTGGGCAATTGATGGTTGAGCCTCAAACATAGGTGCTGAATGCGACACTCAAGAACGGTTAAATGATCTTTATTGCCGGCCGGTGCCGGGGAGCTGAAAAAGCCATCGCATTCCGTTGAAAAGGATTCTTCGGTTATATTTAAACCCTGCTTTTTCAGTAGATGATAAAATGTAGACAGCCAATCAGACCAGGCTTTTTTCATATTGCCATAGACCAGTAAGGTGCCGTATAGATCAAAGAAAATTCCCTGTATGCTCATTCCCTTTCCCGAACCATGTAAACATCTTCTAAATTGATCAGAAATGTAACCCCGTCAGTTTTAAGTTCAGATTCTTTAAAATGGAAAATCTTTGTTTTATAAAGATCCTTGGATAAAACAATATCTAATGTCGCTTCAGACGGATGGCTAAAAGCCGTTTTTCTAGTTTGCCACAAATAGTTGAGTCTTGCCTCAAATTTTCCCCTTGAATTCGTCTGTGCCACCTTAATCGGAGCCCTGTGATTGGAACGGGTGTCATCATAGCCGGTGTCGATAAAAAAAACATCGACCTTTTCCAGTGGAAAGTTTGATTCCTTATCGAGGACTCGGCCTTGAATCGCAAAAATGGTGACAGAATGAATTTGCTGGGTGGCGCATCCGATGATGGCCAAGCCAATCAACGCCGTTATCATCAAGCTGGTTTTCATAAACCGATCAAAGGATAGAGGATCAGAAGATGGGCTGTTAGGTAACAGCTCAAATAACATTATCGATATAAAACAGATATTCTAAATTTTAATCAAGCAGTTCGCAATGACCCGCGCCTCTGGAGATGAAGCGGTCTGCTTATGTGGCCTGCCGCTTTAGGACTTATCTTCCGTATGGACACGCCGATGAACAAATACCACAGTTGTGTCCCTGATGATATTCAAAATAATCCCTTTTTAAATTTGAAACGCTTAATTTAGCAAAAAGTTTAAGATTAACTTGTTGACGGTTTCCGGCTTCTGGAACACAATTCCATGACCGACACCTTCCACGGGCTTAAACGTCAGCCGGGGAACAAGGGATTGAATGTCGCTAACCATTGGTTTGGTGACCCCGGTATCTTCGGTTCCCCAGATCAGTAACACTTCCCGGTTTTGATTGCCAACGATCTGATAGGCAGGCCGGTAGTCCCCGACGGCGTCATTTCGGAGCATTGATAAAATTGATCGCTGGAAACCTTTGTAAGTGGTTTGCTCCTCAAAAAGCCGTGTATATTTCTCGGATTCCGGATGGTTTCCAATCAGGGAAGCAAAACGATTTGAAATTACGCGGATACCGGCTAAGCGGGCCAAAAATTCGCCAAAGAGCGGTATACCAAAGTAAGAGGGAACTTTATAGTTGTTGATCAAAGGCGCAATTAGACCCAATTTATCCACTCGGTCGGGATATCGGGCGGTGAAATTAACGGCGGTGCCGCCGCCAAGCGAAATGCCGATTAGATCAAAGGGCTTGGTTAAGTTCAGTTTGTCTACCAGTTCCTGTAATTGCTTTAGATGCAGCTCCTGGTCATAGGTTACAGCGGGCCTGTCGGAATACCCCCGGCCGAATTGGTCATAACTCAGAACCCGGAAGCCGGTATCGGTCAAGGCCCGAACCTGCTGGTCCCAGTTCCACATCGGCACCGTTGCCCCGTGTACCAGAACCACCGTTTTTGCATCCTGAGGCCCTTCCAATTTGTAGTGCGTCATCCCATCAGAAAGTTTGATGTAGCTACCGCCTAACTTTGCGCGGGTTGCTTCATTCAGTTCGTTGACTTCAGGATCAAGGATCAAATAGATTCCGATTGCGACCACAAATAGGCCGATTAAAATTGCTGCCAGCCATTTCCATTTCATTCTTTTCCCCATGTCGGTGCCTGAATCTATCCGTTTTAAAGTCATAGCTTAGCGCATCGGTTGCTCAAGCGCAACATCCAGCCAAGAAAGCTTGCCAGCGGGATCATGATCCAGGGAGCAGTGTATCCAACGGATTTCTTTTCGATACAGTTTAGTAAATACAGAGCCGCCTGATTATCGCTCAGCTGTCTTCCTTTCTTTGTTACCATTATCAGATAGTAATGATTAAGGGAATTTGTTGTATATCGAGAAAAGCAATTAAATTTAAATCGAGAATTTGGTGGCTTTCAGTGCAGAATAAGGTGGGAATTCAGCGGCGGGGAA
>JASFIX010000463.1:0-4192 GCA_050122435.1 Desulfobacterales bacterium | reverse complement strand
CATTTTAACCGAGCACTTTGCCCAGGGAAAACCACGAAACATTTCGGTGGTATCGGCCGGTCCCGGCGCTAAAAACACCTTAATCGGCTGCCTCAATTTTACCTGGTATGACCCCAAGCGCAAACGCGCCCGCTATAAGCAAGCCGGCCGCGGCGGTGTGGGGACCGTTTTTGCCGACAAGGGATTGAAAGCTGTGGTGGCCTGCTGGGACAATGTCACCGCCAACACCAATGCCCCGGCGGACAAAGAACGTTTGAAAACGGTGGCCAAAATGCATTCGCGCGAAGTCGTAGAACTGGATCCCAAACAAAACGAAATGGCAAAAATCGGCACCACCCATCTGGTCACCATTATGAATGACCACGACCTGCTGCCGACCCACAATTTTCGTTACGGCCAGCATGCCCAGGCCCCCAACTTGGGTCAGAAAGTGTATCGACTCCTGTTCGATCCCGGCTTTGACGGCTGCTGGATGGGCTGCACCGTGGCCTGCTCGCACGGCATCAAGGATTTTATCCCTTTAACCGGACCTTATAAAGGTAAAAAAGTTTTTGTCGACGGACCCGAATACGAAACCATTGCCGGCTGCGGCTCGAATCTGGGCATATTTGATCCCCATACAGTAGCCGAAATGAATTTTTATTGTGATGCCTATGGCCTGGATACGATATCGGTGGGCACCGCAATTGCTTTTGTCATGGAATGCTTTGAAATGGGATTGATCAATGAAAGCCATACCGGTGGATTGGTCCTTCATTTCGGCAATCGCCTCGGTGCTCTGGAGCTCGTGCATCAAATGGCGGCTGGCGAGGGCTTCGGTAAAATCGTCGGCCAGGGGGTCCGCATAATGAAAGCCATTTTCGCGAAAGATTTCGGGGTGGATGCGGATATCATGCAGGACATCGGTATGGAATCCAAAGGACTGGAATTTTCGGAATATATGACCAAGGAATCTTTGGCCCAGCAAGGCGGTTACGGACTGGCGCTGAAAGGCCCCCAGCATGACGAGGCCTGGCTTATATTCCTGGATATGGTTCATAATTTTATGCCCACCTTCGAGCAAAAAGCAGAAGCATTGCACTGGTTTCCCATGTTTCGAACCTGGTTCGGGCTCTGCGGCCTGTGCAAGCTGCCCTGGAACGATGTTATTCCGGAAGACAACAAAGACACTCCCGAACCGGCCAAGGTAATGAAGCATGTCCAGTGGTATGCGGATTATTTCAGTGCCATTACCGGTAGAGAATCCGGCCCCGACGATCTGATTAAAATGAGCGAAATCGTTTATAATTTTCAGCGGATATTTAACCTGCGAATGGGTTTCGGCCGCCGCCAGCACGATGAGATTCCCTACCGCGCTGTGGGGCCGGTTACGGAGGATGAATATGAATCCCGCGCCGAGCGTTACGATAAACAGCTGACCGAAACTTGCAAAGTGGATATTGACGGAAAAAGTACTGCTGAAAAAATCGCTGCGTTGCGCAAATACCGCGAAGAACAATACGAAAAACTCAAGGATGCCGTTTATGAGCGCAGAGGATGGACACCGGATGGCATCCCAACCCAAAAAACTGCCAAACGTCTCGGAATCGATTTTGATGACGTCGTGGAATTGCTCAAGGCCAACGGAGTGAATTCATGATTCAAGTGGCCGGCAAGCAGATGGCCTGGCAGGAAGGCATGACAGTTTTAGACCTACTCGATGCGCTAAAAGATCCGCACCCTTATGCTGTGGTCCGTATAAACGAGCAGTATGTCACCCAGCCCAATTTCGCGCATACCATCATTCCCGATGATGCCGAAGTCTACTTGATTCCGATGGTTGCTGGTGGGTAAGCGACATATTTTGGATTGCGGATTGCGGATTTAAAAGCAGATGCGGCAATTGAGCCATAAATTCGAAATTGTTTCAATCCGCAATCTAAATTCCAAAATCTAAAATCCACCTGATTCCACCAGTCCTGACCCATTCTTAACCGCTTCCTGATGACCCTGCAGGCCCTAGAATTTGCAATCCAGTTAAGGATGTGATATTCTTAATAATCATTAACATGCACGCCACGAAGGCCATAAAAAAATCAACAGATATTCGAACTTAAGTTTTTAGCGGTGGGGTCCGATATTAACTATACGGTATATGGGCCCAAAACCATTGTTCTTTGTCAAATAATGAGCGTATCAGGCGGATAAGCGTCACCGGATCTCAAAAGCTGCGGCATTTTTCCAGGAAGGTTTTGAACCAAACCCCCTGACGATAAATCTGCAAATCGGATGCGAACTCCCCAGCCACCGGTGCCAGTGATAGCGACATGCCTTTTGATCTACCGTGAAATATCTTGACTTATCTTGGATTATGTAATTAATTTTATACACCTGCATTGATTTTGCCGAAAACTTCATTGCGAAAATAACCAAGAGGGCACAAAGCTCACATGCTTGTATTTAGAAATCTGTTAATCGCGGTAGCAACGGTGCTTGATTATGCGCTGGTCTTTTTTATGTTCATCACGATTGCGCGCGCAGTTCTGTCATGGGTAAGCCCGGATCCATACAACCCGATCGTGCGTTTTATTCATAACATAACGGAACCGGTCCTTTATCAAATTCGCAAAAGATTACCGATGATGTATGGCGGTATCGATTTTTCTCCAATTATTGTAATTCTCATCATCATCTTTCTGCGAATTTTTGTGGTCGACAGCCTAGAAGGCTTGGCTGGCTCTTTAAGATAAGAGGAAAGGCAGGTAAACACCAATGAAAGTTACTCCCCTTGACATCCAGCAGCAGCAATTCAAAACCCGATTCCGCGGGTTTGACATCCGGGAAGTTGATACATTTCTTGAGCAGATGGCGGAGACTGTCGAAAGTCTGCAGAAAGAAAACCAGAATCTGGGTGATGAAGTCCGGCGGTTGGAACTGGAAATCCAGGGATATCGCAAGCGGGAAGAAACCTTCAAAAGGGCCCTACTTAATTCACAAAAAGTATTGGATCAGATGAAAGATAACGCCCGCAGATCGGCCGAGCTGATTATCGCTGAAGCTGAGGTGAAAGCTGAAAAAATTCTGAACAAAGCCCACAATCGTCTGGCACAACTGCACGAAGATATTACGGAACTAAAACGACAGCGGACCCAAATCGAGGTTCAGATCAGTTCGATCATCGAAGCACATTCCAGATTGCTCGAAATTGGAAAAGAAGGCATGAAAGAATCGGACGAGGAAGATGCCAAAGTCAAATTGCTAAAAAAATCAAGTTAACCGTCCGATCTATAAAACCGGCAATATTTAATAAAACCGCCTGAAACGAATGCACGGGAGCAGCTAGTATGCGGATCAACATGCTCTCGAATTTTAGTTCTAAGTGTTTGCTTTCGTTTCAGGCGGTTTTATCAGAACCCGAGAACCAGAAAAGATTTCCATTTTGACAAGGATCATCCGAACATAACCTCAAACCAGATTGTTGCGAACCAGGAGCGGTGAATGGCAAAAATTGATGCATTTTTTAAACTGATGAATGAACAGGGCGCTTCAGACTTACACCTGGCTTCCGGGCAGCCTCCGGCACTTAGAATCAGAGGCGATATCGAACGGATCAAATACAAAGTCCTCGATAGCGATGACCTCAGGGCCATGCTCTACGAAATCGCCCCTGAGCACAAAATCAAAACATTTGAAGAATCAGGGGATATTGATTTTGCTTATGAAATCCCCGGCCTCGCGCGTTATCGCGCCAATTTTTTTATGCAACGAAACGGTGTGGGAGCCGTCTTCAGGGAAATTCCCAGTACGATCATGACCGCCGAACAACTGGGTCTACCACCTGTTGTATCAAAACTGGCCACCCTTCCCAGAGGCCTGGTGCTGGTTACCGGACCCACCGGCAGCGGCAAATCCACCACTTTGGCGTCCATTATCGATGTGGCCAATCGCTGTCGCAAAGATCATATCATAACGGTGGAAGACCCCATCGAATTTGTTCACCAGAGCCATAGCTGTATTGTAAACCATCGTGAGGTTGGCCTCCATACTGAAACATTTTCGGCCGCTCTACGTGGCGCGCTGCGTGAAGACCCAGATATTATTCTGGTTGGTGAAATGCGGGACCTTGAAACCATTTCTCTGGCCGTTGAAGCCGCTTCAACCGGACATCTGGTGTTCTCCACCCTGCATACATCCAGTGCTTATAAAACCGTCG
>JASFIX010000462.1:0-4196 GCA_050122435.1 Desulfobacterales bacterium | reverse complement strand
GGCATAGAGGGAATCCGCTGAACGGGTCAATAGATGGTCGGCGGTATCGAGGGAAACAAAGCTTTTGGGATGCCGGGCTGCCTGAAAGATCTGGGCGGCATTTTCAATTCCGACCGTTTCATCTATCGGTGAGTGCAATATCAGCAGGGCTCTGTCTAAATTTTTAAGGGTGTCTGCCATGTTGACAAAATCCAGATCATCAAGAAATTGCTTTTTTAACGTAAAAGTTCTGCCGGCCAGAGTAACATCCGCCTGGCCCTCTTTTTGGATACTTGCGGTTGCACTGCCAAGGGCATGGGTCACATGCTGTGGATCTGATGGCGCGCCAATGGTGACAACCGCGGTCGAAGATGGAATGCGGCTGGCAGCCTGAAGCACAGCCGCGCCCCCGAATGAATGGCCGATTAATATTTGGGGAGCTTGGTAATTGGATTTCAGAAAATCCGCAGCCAGGATCAAGTCGTCAACATTCGAAGAAAAATTGGTATCGGCAAAATCCCCTTCGCTTTCACCTAAACCTGTGAAATCAAAACGCAGCACCGCCAGACCTTCGCGGGTTAAGGCCCGGCTGATATGTGCAATGGCTTTTATGTTTTTGGAACAGGTAAAGCAGTGGGCAAATAATGCATAGGCCACCGGTTTCCCATCAACCGGAAAGTCCAATCTGGCCGAAAGTGTTTGACCGTCGTTGTTTTTGAATTCAAGATTTTTGAACTGCATAGTTACCTCACGGTAGGAATTGGAGTAATGGAGCAATGGAGTACTGGAGAAATGGAAAAATAGGACCCGGTCACTTCTTAGTCATTACCATCACTCCATCGCTCCAGTACTCCAACACTCCTTTGCTAGCATCGATCTATTAGTTTCAATTTAACGAACCAGTTTGTTAATTGCATCCGACTTTTATTTTGGAACATAATCCACAATCGCCGGTGGTTGCAGCTTCGGATCCTCTAACATTCGCAAAGCCGCTGCAATGACGGCTTGTTGGTGCTCGGTATCATCGGGTATTCCCAGCGGGTATCCGTGATGGAATGGAACAGCCAACGCACGCGGAGGCCTCACTTGCTCGGTTACCTTGCGCAGCAATTGGATTGCTACCGTAGAGATACCCTGGCGTTCCAGTTCCGCTGCCACCAGACCCACGGTCTGGTTGCATATCGGTCAGACAGGCACCAACAGGGCAATGTCGACACCATCTTCAACCAGTTTGCGCACCGCTACCGGCGCGGTTTTTTTAATCAGGCGGCCGGGGGCCGTAATGGATCCCATAAAGGACAAATGTCGCCGGCTTAACGAACCGATGCACCCGTCTCTGACCAGCTCGCGAAAACGATCCAGAGGGAATGCTAAATTGGGGTCCTGTCGCAGTCCGGAGTGATCGTAGAGATCGCTGCGGTGCGTATCCATCAGGGTGTAGACATCGGTATCGGCAGGGATTTCACGAAAGCTGAAGTCACCGCCGCGAATTGAATCATCAAACGGCTCCTGATCCGGCCCAACAAGACCCGCGCTGGAAATAATCGCTGCCCGACTGTCTTTCAGCGGTTTTTTTAAAGGTGCCCATGGCACCGGATCGATGCGGCGCCACGGGTAGGCTTTCAGGAACAGTTTATATTTTAACGGGAATTCACTCAGGTCACCCAAGATATTCTCCCAAGTTTCATTACTAGGTTGTCCAGTTTAGCCCGTTGAGCGCATTGTTTTGTTAAGCCCGTTAAACAAGAAAAAATATCTGATTCAATTTTTTAACCGGTCAACCGGATAACGGGCAACGGGCCAACCGATTATTAGAGGTATTCACGCTGACCCATTTCTGCCAACTTGAACTTTTGAATTTTTCCGCTTCCGGTCATGGGAAATTTGGAGGCGATTTTATAATGCTTTGGCCATTTATCTTCGGGCAGGTGTTGTTTAACATGTTGGGCGATACGATCCAATGATAGATCGGCGCCGGCCTTCAATTTTACCCAGGCAGCCACTTCCTGTCCTTTTTGAGGGTGGGGGAAACCAAAAACCTGAGCCTCCGAGATCTCGGCTAGCTGATAAATAATTTCTTCAACCTCCACGGGATAAATGTCTACACCGTCTCGAACAATCACATCTTTTAATCGCCCGGTTATCCTGACATACCCTTTATCATCCATTTCACCTAAATCACCGGTGTGGAACCAGCCTTCTTTATCAACTGCAGCAGCAGTGGCAGCCGGCATTTTATAATATTCTTTCATTAAAAACCCGCGGGTGCACAATTCGCCCTGTTGGTTGGACGCCAATTGTTCGCCGCTGTTGGGATCCACAATTTTGACATCATTGCAGGGCAGGGGGGTGCCGATGGTGGATACCCGCAATTCGATGGGATCATCCGGATGGGTCATGGTAATCCATGATGCGGTTTCGGTAATACCGTAGGCCACTGTTATATCTGAAACCCCGATGTCTTCAACGATGCGTCTCATAAGCTCAATGGGGCAGGGTGCACCACCGATGATTCCTTTAGACACCGTTTTCCAGCCTTCTTTTTGAAACTCGGGGTGATCAATAAGGGCAATAAGCATGCTGGGCGACCCATAAACCGCTGTACATTTTTCCTGCGAAATGGCGCGTAAAACCTTTGGTGGATCAAAGGTCTCACAGGGCATGATCAGGGCCGCCCCCCTTAAAAGCCCGGCCAATGCGATACAGGTGTTGCCCATCATATGAAAAAGAGGAAAAAAAAGGCACAATCGGTCATTGGCGGTAATACCCTGACGTTCGGTGCCAACCATGGACTTGTTAACCAGCCCAAAATGATCTAAAACCACACCCTTGGGTTGACCGGTTGTGCCCGACGTATACATAATCGCCATGGGGTTTTTTACCTGAACAGCCCTGGCTTTTTCGGCAAGGGCCTGATCGCTGAGCTCGTCAGCCAGCGCCAGAAAATCAGCCCAGGGGGTCATTTGTTCAGCATATGTGTCACCCAGTACCAAAATAAATTGCAAGGCGGGAAGCTGCTCTTTTGCAGCCAGCGCCATTTCCTCGAAATTTATGCTTTCTGAAATGCCGGAGATAATTAATCCGCGGCATTCAGACTGGGCCAGGATAAAGTGCAGATTTTCTGCGGTGGCGTTTGGGTCAACCGGCACTGTGATGGCGCCTATTTTGGAGAGGCCCAAAAAAGATAGCAGCCATTCGGGAGAGTTGTGTGCCCACAGGCCCACTTTATCACCGGCATTTATGCTTTTTTTGATGAAACCGCGTGCGCTGCGATCAATTTCCCGGGACAAGTCCTTGAAATTGAAACGCAGGCCCCTCTCAGTATGGACTATCGCATCTCGTTGTGGATATGTGGCTGCAATCTCCTCCAGGAATCCGTTGATGGTTTTATCAATTACCTGCATGCTTCAATCTCCCTTCAAACAAAGGTATTGCCTATAATCACCGGGTTGGCATTAAATTGCCCGTTTAAGCCGGGTTGTTTAAAAAATTCACTATAAAGGAAATCAAATTTTGAGTCCAGTTCAAAGTCCGGCTTGCCACCTTAATAACGGGAATCGGCTGTATTATTTGCTTTAACGTTGTTAACCGGACAATATATATATTTACTTTAAAAAGACCGGGCGAGAGCTTATTTTTACGGTATTTCGCTGAATTGCATTCATTAACTTGATGGCTTGACAATTAAAAACCCATTCTTTATAGTCACCACGTTGGCCCAGGAAGTTGCAGTAAACGAAGCCAAAAACGAGGTTGAATTCCTATTGAGCAACCAAACCATTATAGATGTCGAAGATGTGTCTTTGGCCTTTGGTGGTGTTCAGGCCCTATATAACGTCAGCACCCATCTATTACCGCGTGAAATATTTGCCATCATCGGGCCCAACGGAGCTGGCAAAACTTGTCTGCTAAACTGTATCAGCCGGTTTTATGCTCCCCAGGAAGGCGAAATACGCTTCAAGGGTAAAGACATCACCCGTGTTGCTACGCACAATATCGCCAAGCTGGGCATTGCACGCACCTTTCAAAATATCGAACTCTTCAAAGGGATGACGGTTCTGGACAACATCAAGCTGGGCCGTCATGTTTTTTTAAAATCAGGCATTCTTTCCGATATGCTTTACTGGGGAAGGACGCAGCGGGAGGAATTAAAACTGCGCCAGGAACTAGAGGAGAGGATCATCGATCTTTTAGAGATCGAAACCATTCGCAAAAAG
>JASFIX010000461.1:0-4203 GCA_050122435.1 Desulfobacterales bacterium | reverse complement strand
TTCAGTGCCTTCAATAAGTCTACCATCATGCCGGTGTCTTGACCCTTAACACCCTTGATCAGAAATGGTTCAAAAGAGTATGTGAAACCGAATGTGACATCCGGGTGCGCCCTAAGCCAGGCTTGTTCTTCAGGTGTGAGGGTTACCATCGGCTCTGGCGCCGAGCTCTGTGCGCTCAAAAGATCAGCGCTTAAGCCTGAGATAAAGATAGAAACCGCCAGGATGGCAATGGTCAGATATTTATGCATGGGATTCATCATATTCGTCATCCATGAATGGTGAAAAATAATAATTTCAAAAAAATAAGCATAACTGGATAGAATTTCAATAATTTAATGCGCAGAGAAAGGATAAATGTGGAATCATATTTTGCTAAAATTAACACTGAAGCCAATAAATCTTACTAAATCCAATCTAAACTATTTTTGACGCTATCGAATTGTGGACTTCGTGCCTTATTGCGAAATCTGATCAATTCATAGATGGTTGATACCTATCCTAAATAGCCCAGGGCCTCTATTGTTGACTTAACTGATGTGAATGATAACATTTTTGAAAAATCCGCCGGACGTTGATCCATCAGGAGGGAAATATAGCAAACAGCCTTTACATCGCAGCAGTGGCACCCGGAAGCGGATAGCTTACTCCCACCAACCAAGTAGGTCTCGCCCAATTGACCAGCGTCCCTTTTTCTGCTCCGCCTCCATACCCAAAATCCATTTTTTGTATAATTTGTCAATAATTCCGCTGGTCTGGTTCATTTGCAGCCAGTCATTAACAAAATCTTCAAAATCCAAACTAGCCAGCGGTATGGCAAAGGCAGCATTTGATTTTAAATGAGGCTCCGGCACCGCAACGGAATAGGTGGGATAGAGGATCGTCCAGGCTGATCCTGCCTCCGCACTGATGAGAAGTGTGTCAACTTCTTTTGGGTTGTCTGTAAAAAAATCTCTATAAGTTTCCAGGAGAACGACCTCGGTATTCGGTAAGTACCTTTTGACATCTTTTGCCCGTTTTTCCCCTACCACCCCTATGCGAGCATTCAGGTTTTTGTCTATTGCACGCCAACTATTGAACTCATTGCGCCGGTGGTCTTTAACCACTAAAGCTGTGGTCATATTGACATAGGGATTCGAGAAATTGGCCTTGGTAAGCCGCTCCGCATTAACGATCAATCCACCGATCGCGATATCAAATTTACCCTGATTGAGGTCGCTAAATATCGTTTTGTAAGTCCACTCGACAAACTCCACCTCTACCTTCAGCTCTCGTGCCAGCACATACATTAGCTCTACATCGAATCCAACCAGATCACCCCTGTCGTTAACAAAAGAAAATGGCAGGTTCTCGGGATGGTAGCCTACCCTCAGCTTGCCGCGCTTGATGATGGACTTAAGCGGGTTTTTTGGTGCGATCGTCTCTTTTGGGCCGATCTCTTTGATATTGTCCTTATGTGGATCTTTAATCTCAGCGTGCATCAGGGTGCGTCGTGTAAGGTCTTCTTTACTTACCATTACAGACAGCATGAAACGCGTTCCTAAAAGGACGGCGGCAAAAATTATTAACGAAATTATGGCAAAGCTGAAAATACGTGACCAATTGATTCTCACTGCACCAATTGCCGCGCATGCAGCCACCAGGGTAAAGGCGAACAGGTTCATGACGGCAAGAAGGGTCGCAAACCAGCTGTTGAGGACGCCTGTAACAACATAAAGCTGATACATGTCTGAAGGAATCTTCATCTGGTCCAACAGGAAAGGCAGTGCTAAATCCACGCCACCAAACAGTGTAAAGAGCCCCAACACCGCAAATCCTGGATAATCTGCAAGCGCAACACTTTTACCCACAAACCAGCCGGCAAAAAGAACAAAGAGCAATGTCAGTAGTTTGCCGATGTTGGGAAAATTGAAGGATGTCGGCACCAGTACCTCAACATAGTTGTCTGTGTCATCATTTTTTATGCGACGATCCTCAAATAGTTTTCTGGCGTTTTCCACCAGCATAGGCAGCGTAATAAACAGGTTGCCTGTGACAAAACCGGTGGTCAATGCATCACGGCTAGATTTGATGATGTCACGGTAAGTAAACGGTGTGAGTGCGGTAGCCAACCCCGGTATAATCCAAAAAGTCAATAATAGGGTTGCGACAATAAAGGGTATGATATAGCTCTGTAACCGGCCAAACTCTTCGATGGTCATAGTCCCGGCCGCGTTCGCTGCGATGGCGAAAACACCCATGGGGGTAACCTTTACCACCATCATCGCGATACGGGTGAGCGTCTTTGACGTGGCAGACAAAATATCCAAAAGGCTCTGTTTGTTTTCAACTCCGATGAGCGCAATCCCAAAGGCAACGCTAAATACGGCTGCCGCCGGCACCACTGTGCGAGCCAGTGAACTGAAGGGATTGACGGGGATGTAAAGATCGATAAAGTCCACCTCGGCGACTTCAACCAGGCTGCTACTGAAAAAAGAGCCGGCCTTGATGGAAGGAAAGGCCAGGGGCATTAGGAAAACGATTGTAAAAGCCAACAACCAGGACCCGACCAAAACGATCCCCCCTGTGATCGCAAGCTTTCCGGCCTTCTCATAGCTTAAAGAGCCGATACCGAGCATCAATGATACCACCATGTATGGCAGGATCGACATCTGAATCAGGCCAATGTAAGCTTTGCCGACAATGGCAAGTGCAGATGCCTTGTCTCCGAAAAATAAGCCGGTGAGTAGCCCGAGCGTTAAGCCAATCAAGATTTGGGTGGAAAGGGAAATACTCCGTTTATTTTTCACCTGATCATTCATGTCATTTTTATCTTCTACCCTGAAACTTCAGATTTCCAGCAAACCTGGTGACAATTTAGGTATACAAAAGAGACGGAAACAGAGATATCCTCAATTGAATAATGCATACGCAAATCTTTAATGTTTTGCAACAATCCGAATTTTAGATTCCGCGCCTTTGCCGGCGTATCTACTTGAACAACTTCCCGCCGAAATGCTCCATGTAATTTTCAATCTCTTTTGCAAAATGCTCCAGGAACTTATCCATTTTTTCACCTTCATGCTGCATGACGTTTTCGGCGATGCTGGATGCTTTATCATAGGCGTGTTCAAATGCATGATCATCCAGACCGCTGATCTCCTTTGCGTCTTCCTTTGAAATGTGCCCGGCGTGGGCAAATACAGAAGCAAATACACCGCTCAAATGTTTCACTTTTTCTTTCGCCATTTTACCTGTCTCCTTTCAGATGTCGGCCTTTCTAAAATTAATAGCTTTAATTAGCAATATGAGCCGCACTATTAAGAGTGATATAGGCCCGATCCTTCAAATCAGCCGGGCACAGTATGTGGAAAAACATGGGGTTCTCTCTTTGTTGGCTTATTTGTCACGCATTTATCCAAGAGTTGAAATTATGACCCCATGCTGCGTTTCTCATTTTGTTTCGGTAACCAGAAAAATTGCTGGCAGCATCACACCTTTATCATAAAGCGGCTGAATATCAACATAAGGATGCGGATTCTCCGGGTGGCCGCTATTTAGATTCGGCTGGTTCTTGATCCGGTTGGGCATCCTTTTCGAGCCATATTAAATAAAGCTTGTAGCCGAGCGCGAGGATGATCGCGCCAATGAAGAGACCGATGATGCCCGATGTCATGAAGCCGCCGATTGCTCCGATAAAGATGACAAGCATGGGAACGTCCACGCCGCGACCCATCAAAAGCGGTTTAAGAAAGGCATCAGATATGCCGACAAGGATACTCCAGATCGCAAACACAACCGCGGTAACCGTAGTGCTGGTGGAGAACACGTAGACAATAATCGGACCCAGGACCAAAATCGTGGGTAGCTGAACGATAGCGAGAATAAGCACCAGCAAGGCCCAGAGCCCCGCCCCTGGAACGCCGACCACAAGTAAACCAAGGCTTGCCAGGAGTGCCTGGATCATCGCCACCCCCAGAATGCCCAGGGTAACACTTCGCACAGTGGCCACCGCAAGTTCAACAGCCGTGGTTCCGCGTTCACCTGCCAGCCGCGTAGCAATTGCCCGCGCTGCCCGACCGCCGCCGGCATCATTTGCAAGCAGAACACCGGCGATGATGATGGAGATCACGAACTTCAGGATCCCGACCCCGGCGCCCGCAGCAGCGGACAGCAGCGGGATACCAATTTTTTTAAGCTGCGGCGTGATCTTGTTCAGCGCAGCGC
>JASFIX010000460.1:0-4205 GCA_050122435.1 Desulfobacterales bacterium | reverse complement strand
CATGTACCACTCACTATACGTCTTTTTAGGTTCTTGAAGCCTGAACCTATCTCAAAAATAGTAGATCACCTTTTTAAGTTGGCCAGTTGCGCCGGTTTAGCCCATTGAGGCCGTAAAAAAGGAAAAATGTCAAATTTTATTTTTACCGGCCAACGGGCTAACGGGCTCAACCAGAACACCGTAGATGCATCTTTGAGATAGGCTCTATAAACTTTAATTTTTAACACGCTCTATGATATCTTTCAATATGTTTTTAGCCTGCTCGCGATGGCTGCCGCTTTGTGCGTTCGCCAATTTTACTTTCAAAATGCTCCCTGCTGTCAATTCATAGCGGTTAGGAGTCTCTTGAATCATATCCACCAATGCCTCAGTGTTTTTCAGGTGAGCTTGGGAAAATTGCAGATGCATTTGAGACCCCACCAGATCCAGTCTGGCAACCCCGGCCTTTTGGGATAAAATTTTCAACATAATTTTAAAAAGAAGATTGTAGGATTCTTCGGGTGGTTTCCCATAACGATCGGTTAGTTCGTCCTTAAAATCAGCAATCTCTTTGAGTTCGGTCATTCTGGCCAATCCCCGATAAGCCGCCATCCGCTGGTCAATATCGGGGATATAGGATTCGGATAAAAAGGCGGATGTACGAACATTGATTTCAGGGTCCAGTGGTTCCAGAGGCCTTTCACCTTTTAATTCAGCAACGGCATTTTCCATCAACTTTAAAAACATATCGTAGCCGACAGCCGCAATATGGCCGGATTGAGAAGCACCGAGGATAGTTCCGCCGCCGCGAATCTTTAAATCATTCATGGCTATCTGAAAACCGGAGCCCAAATCACTGTGTTCCATGAGGACTTTCAGACGCTTCTGGGCATCTTTCGTCAGCACGCTTTCGTGCGGGATAATCAAATATGCATAGGCCTGTTCGTCTGAACGTCCTACCCGGCCGCGCAATTGATAAATCTGAGCCAGCCCAAAACGATCGGCCCGATTAACAATGATGGTGTTGGCCGAAGGGATGTCCAAGCCGGATTCAATGATGGTGGTACAAACGAGCATATCAAATTCCTTATTTAAAAACCGATACATGACTTGCTCCAGATCAGTCTCACTCATGCGGCCATGGGCGATATCCAACCTGACTTCCGGCACCAGTTGCTGTAATCTCCGGGCGACTTTATTGATACTTTGAATATTATTGTGAACAAAAAAGATCTGACCATGTCTCTGTATCTCTTTTCGAATTCCTTCAGCTATCAATTCCTCATCAAATTCAGAGACGTAGGTGATGATCGATTGGCGAAATTCCGGTGGTGTAGATATGATACTGATATCTCGAATACCCACCAGTGACATATGCAGTGTGCGCGGAATCGGTGTGGCAGTCAGCGCCAGCACATCCACATTCTGCTTTAATTTCTTGAGCTTCTCTTTATGGCCGACGCCAAAGCGTTGCTCTTCATCAACAACAAGCAGGCCTAGATCTTTAAAAACGATATCTTTTTGCAGCAACCGGTGGGTTCCGATAACGATATCGAGCTTGCCCGCTTGCAGATCCTCTATGATCTGCCGTTGTTCCCGCAGCGGACGAAATCGACTCAGGCAGGCGATATTGATCGGATAACGTTCATAGCGCTTTGAAAAAGTAGCAAAATGCTGTTCGGCCAATATGGTTGTGGGAACCAGTATCGCGACCTGTTTTCCGTTATTTACCGCTAGAAAAGATCCTCGTAAAGCCACTTCGGTTTTACCGTATCCGACATCCCCGCATATCAGTCGATCCATGGGAGTCGACTGATACATA
This sequence comes from Desulfobacterales bacterium, assembly GCA_050122435.1. Taxonomy (GTDB): domain Bacteria; phylum Desulfobacterota; class Desulfobacteria; order Desulfobacterales; family JAHEIW01; genus JAHEIW01. The sequence goes on along the minus strand of JASFIX010000460.1, from coordinate 2,404 downwards.
TCGTCGAGCACGTCTTCTATGGCCTTGACTTGATCGGCTGTCTCTTCATATTCAAATCCACCTTCAAAATCACGGAAATAACTGTCAACCGGGCTGAAAACAAACCCTTTCTCATACTTTCGTCTGGCATAAAGTTTGAGAAGCTCACCGGCAATTTTCTCTGCAGAGCGCTTAACGCGTGCCTTTATGCGCTTCCAGGAATTGCCCCCCATTTTGTCGATAACCGGCTCAATGCCTTCCACCCCCATATATTTCTGAACCATACTCATGCGGTCAACCGGAAGATAGAGCTTGTCGCCATCTTTATAAACGAGCAACAGAAAATCATTGGAAAGTCCGTCAACTTTCAATTTTACCAGACCTTCATAACGCCCGATACCATGCTCAATATGTACAATCAAATCATCCTTTTTTAAGTCCTGCAAATCCATCAATTCAGATGGAGGCGGGCGGCGCATCGGTTTTCTGCGGCGGGCGCTTAACCCGAAAATTTCCGCTTCTGTAATAATCGCTAACGATTCCGCTGCCAATACAAAACCCGTCGAGAGCTGCCCAAGACACAGATATAAGGTGGCCGGATCTATTTCCACGTTTTCAAACGTCTCTGCGAACCTGAAACGGAAACCATATGGTGTCAGCAGAGATTTTAGTCTTTCAGCCTGGGTTCTGGTTCGGCACACCATAACAGGTGTCAACCCCTTAATCCTTTTCTCATCGATCCAATCCGCGAGCGGCTTGAGAAGATTTTCTTTTTCTTGATAATTTTTAAGACGCAAACGGACATCCGCCGTGTCATCGACCGCCACCTTATACTGCAAACGATCCTCATGATTCTGGTTGCGGCCTTCCGTGACCTGCAACATTTTGAAAATCAATGGCCTATTTTGGGCGATATGATCTTTGATTTGAGACCATCTTAAATACAGGCTAGAAGGTTCCACGCATATTTTTTTGGCCTGACAGGCCGCTTCATAATTCTCGGCGATATGATTTTCCGAATCTTTGGCCGCTTTTTCCAGATCTTCATCCCCGATGGATACGACAAGTGATTCGTTTGGCAGGTAATCAAAAATATGGTCCAGCTCCGGATATATCAGCGATATCAGACTTTCAATTCCTGGAAATCCCTGTCCCATTTTAATGGGATCAACAATTTTTCTGATCTCGCTCAGTGGAATTTCAAGCGCCGATGCTCGGGCTCTTATGCGGCTGATGAATTGGGGCAGCAGTTCTTCGTTTAAAACCATCTCCCGGGCCGGGAGGACAATGGCCTCATCAAGGGTTTGAAGGGTTCGCTGGCTGGCAGCTGAGAAGCGTCTGATAGATTCCGCCGTATCTCCAAAAAACTCGATTCGCAGCGGATCTTTGTACAACGGGCAGTAGATATCGATGATTCCCCCTCGAACACAAAAATCTCCTGGCTCTTCAACGATTGAAGCATGCACATAACCACCGGACACAAGCTTTGCAATGAGATCTTCTCTTTCGATTTCCTCACCCGCAACGATGAGTTCAGCGTAGTTTATAATCTCCTGTTTCGGAATAATTTTCTGTAACAGGGCGTCAACAGATGAAACGACGATCGGCGGCGTATTATATTCCAGCAATTGATAAAGGGTGCAAATTCGCCGGGCGGCGGTTTCATTATGATAGGCCAGAAATTTAAATGGCAGTATATTGTAGGAAGGAAATAAAAGCAGCGGCACATCGGCGTCACTCTGAAAAAATCGCAAATCTTCTAAAATGGATTGAGCTGCCTTTTTGGAGGGTGCCACCACGAAAATTGGGATGCGAAGCTCCCGGTAGATTCTCCGGATAAAGTACGCCCTTTCAGAACCGCTCGTTCCATAACATTCAATCCTGCCATTTCTATGCGGTATCTGATCTATCAGGGATCCAAGCGAATTTATTGCTTGATTTTGAACCATAAACAAAGTAATGAAACAAAGCTTGAGCCACCGTAGCTCAGCTGGTAGAGCAGGGCATTCGTAATGCTCAGGTCTGCGGTTCAAGTCCGCACGGTGGCTCCATGGCGATGGAATAGGGTTCCCTGTTTCTCTAACGGGAACCCTTTTATTGTTTTAGCCTGAGACCTGTGGATCTTATTTTTTACAACAATATCGAAGTAAGGTGTTTCAACATTAAACAAAAAAATAGCTTTTAGCCCAAAGAGGAATTTTGTGCAACGGCAAAAAAGGACCTAATAAATTGAATTAGATTCAGATTTTACAAAAAAAACGGATTGGGATTAGTTATTGAATCATCATTATTTTATTAATTCGCATCTTGACATATGATTTTGCTACGTATAAACTATTTAATTATAAATTAAATATTTAACTCACTTTTCAGCTGACCGCAATAGTGCCGGCTTATTTATGATAGCGGAAATTACCTAAATCAC
>JASFIX010000459.1:0-4219 GCA_050122435.1 Desulfobacterales bacterium | reverse complement strand
AGTGCCAATATAATTTTGAACTTGTTGTTCAATTTATCCGTTGAGGATGTCCACTTGAACCTGTTACCGCTCTTTCACGTTGCAGGTCTGATCATGGCCACCAGCAGCTTCCACGCTGGAGCGTTGAGTATCAATATGAGCCGGTTTGATGCGCAGCAGGCGGTGGATCTCATTGAAGAAAAGAAGGTCACATTTCTTTATGATTTTTCACCGATTCTATCCTCGATCCTCGATGCGCACGAAAAATCCGGCAAGGACATCACCTCCCTTCAGGCCGTCAAAGGCCTGGAAAATCCCGAAACGATCGAAAGATATCAAAAAATAACCGGAGGAACGTTTTTTTGTGTTTACGGCCAAACGGAAACATCCGGCATGGCAACCCTGGGTGCTTATAATGACCGGCCGGGTTCAGCCGGCAAGCCTCTTGAGCTGGCAGATGTGCGGCTGGTTGACGATAATGACAATCCCTTAGTTACGGGCGATGTCGGCGAAATTACGGTAAAGGGGCCGATGGTGTTCAAGGGCTACTGGAATCTGCCGGAAGATACCAATTACACATTCCGGGGCGGCTGGCATCACACCGGCGACCTGGGTCGCTTTGATGAAGACGGGTATCTGTGGTACGAGGGGCGTAAAGCCGAAAAAGAACTGATCAAGCCCGGCGGTGAAAACGTTTATCCGGCAGAGGTTGAACGTGTGATTTTAGAACACCCGGCCGTTGAGCAAGTCGTTGTATTCGGTGTTCCGGATCCGACCTGGAAAGAAGGAATCAAGGCGGTTTGTATTTTAAAAGAAGGGCAAGAACTGGATCATCGGGAACTCACGGCCTTTGTCAGTCAACACATTGCCAGCTATAAAAAGCCGCGCTATGTTGAATTTGTATCCGAGTTTCCGCTGTTGAAGGATGGATCTCCGGATCGGGCTCAAATCAAAGAACTCTATGGAGGGACGCAGGAGTAAGCGGCCTCCGGCCGCTTGCCACTGGCTTGCGGTTTCCGGCTACTTGCAGCTGGTTCAAAAGGCATGGGCAAAGCGCATAGCGCATAGCGTCTGAACCAAAGCTTCGCAGATTATTACTAAATCCCGCTTATCTTCTACCCTAATCTTTCCGTATTCCTCTTCTCGACGATTTAAAGAGTGTTGACTTCCCGCAATATTTTCCTTATATGCTCTTTTTATTGATTTTATTTTTGGTTAAATTTTTTTATATAAAATCGCTTAGCGATTTTATGAGGAGAGAACAATGGTCAGAACCGAAATTTCACTGTTTTTGAAGAATGTGCCGGGTGAACTCGGCCGGCTGGCAGCCATGCTTGGAGAAGCCGGCATCAACATCGATGCCCTCACGATACAGGATGCATCTTCCTATGTTCAGGAGCTTTTTAAAGCCAGGGGGAAATCCCTTAAACGGATTGCTTCGGCCGCCAGTTATAATTCCATGCGAAAAGATTCGGCCGAATTTGCGCTGATTCGGCTTTTGGTCGGCGATACGGACAAGGCCGTCGACCTGCTGGCAAAAAATGATTTTATTTTTGATGTGATGCCGGTCATTGCCCTTGAGCTAGAGAACCGGGCGGGCGAACTGGCAAAAATATCCTCAAAATTCGGTGAAGAAGGCATTAACATTAATTATGTCTACGGATCCGTATCATCGCCTGAAGAGAAATGCCTGTTTGTTTTTTGCCCGGAGGATATTGATCAGGCAGCAAGAATATTCAAATAAGAGCGGGTTCGGGGATTCAGGGTTCAGCGTTTAAAGGTTAATTAACAGAAAAAAGTTGACAGATGACGAAGCGTTGAGGGTTAGAATAGGTAACTCCAAGCAATAAAATTCAAAGTGGGAGCGGCTTCCAGCCGCGAGTGGAGTCTTGAGGTTTTTTTTCGTGGCTGGAAGCCACTCCCACAAGATAAATAATGCTTAGTGAATTAAGGTCGGAGACAGTGCCGACCTTTTCTATATCTGATTTATGGATTTTAACGCTGCGCTTCAGGGGCACGTGGTCTTTTGCTTGTTGGACTTAAAGCGCCTGACTCGATTACCTACACCTATATGGGTATCCCAGGAATAATACGACCTCTTACCTTTTTCTTGTAATCCAAGTACTTCGTTCCGATTGCCCGTTCCAGGCTTTCTTCCTCGATTAGAATTAAAAATAAAAAACCGGACCACCATACCGGCACCAGCGCAACCCCGATTATGGAGCCATGGATTATAGACCAGCCCAAACACCAAAGTATTTCTCCCAGGTAAATTGGATTTCTCGTGTATTTATAAAAACTCTTCGTAATAAACGCCATATTTTCTTCTGGGATATTAAGTGGCCGAATCAGAAAGCAAGGCCCAAGGGCAAAGCATAAACCGATTACGAATATGGGAATCCCTATGGCGGTGTTAAATCCATTAATAGAAAATCGGGGTTGTTCAACAAAAGGCAAGACCAGAATGACCCTGCCGAGAGCAAGAATTGTAACAATAATCCATCCAATGACAGGATGGCTGCCGACCTTCCTGCTGCCCACAACGGAACAAGCACCAACCAGCGTAGACATGCTTACAAAAGCCCAAAAAAATGGATCGTTGAGAAATTGATTCATCTGATAGATTAAGGTTTTCTTTTGTCTTTCAGAATGTGATTTGAAATCACGATGCGCTGAATTTCGGAGGTGCCCTCGTAGATGGTAAATACCCGGGCATCCCGGTAAAAGCGCTCAACCGGATACTCCTTGGTGAAGCCGTATCCGCCGTGCATTTGAAGGGCTTTGGCTGTGGTTCGGTTTACCATTTCGGAAGCAAACAGCTTGGCCATTGAAGCCTGGGTCGTGTAGTTTTCCCCGCGGTCTTTCATTTCTGCGGCTGAAAACGTCAATAGACGCGCGGCCTCTATTTCGGTCGCCATATCAGCAATCATCCAGCGCAATCCCTGAAACTTGGAAATCGGCCGGCCGAATTGTTCCCGTTCCTGCGCATATCGAACAGCGGCATCAAACGCCGCCTGAGCAACGCCCACCGATTGAGCGGCAATCCCGATTCGGCCGCCGTCAAGGCCGGTCATCGCAATTAGAAAACCATCCCCTTCATTCCCCAGACGATCTTGAGCCGGAATGCGACAATCTTCAAAAATCAGATCGGTGGTGTCGGATGCGCGCAGCCCCATTTTGTCTTCCAACGGTCCGATCGTCAGCCCGGGCGTGCCCTGTTTGACCAAAAAAGCACTGATCCCCCGATGACGCTTTGCCTCATCGGTTTTGGCCGTTACGATGATAAGACCGGCGTTTTTTCCGGTGGTGGTAAATCGTTTGCTCCCATTAATAATATAGCTGTCGCCATCAAAAACGGCTTTGGTCGACTGTCTGGCAGGATCTGAACCGGCATTCGGCTCGGTCAGGGCGAATGCGCCGATGATCTCTCCGGTCGCCAGCTTGCTGAGATAGCGTTTTTTCTGGTCCTCGGTGCCGTTGCGCAGAATACTCTCGCAGACAATCGAGTTGTGAACCGACATCACCACTGCCGTTGAAGCGCAGGAGTAAGCCACCTCAGAAAGCGCCAGAACATAACTGACAGTATCCGCACCGGAGCCGCCGTATTCGGGTGGCACCATCATTCCCATTAAGCCCAATTCACCCAGCTTCTTCAAGTTGTCGGCCGGAAACTCTTTGGTGTGGTCGCGCTCCATGGCTTTGGGCGCAAACTCAGATCTGGCCAGGTCCCGCACCATCGATTGAATCATGAGTTGTTCTTCGGTCAGCTGAAATGACATACTCTTTCTCCAGTATGGCTATAAAAATTTAAAAATATAAGATATATTTGGCTTCTTGCTCTATTTCGCGGCCACTTGCTGCTGGCTGCTTGCTACTGGCAAGTACTTGATTCGGTGACAAAAAGCCAGTTGCCAGAAGCAAGAAGCGAGAAGCCAGCGGAGAGTAGCCAGCAACTATAAGCCAGTTAGGGTGAATAAATTACAACCAGCAACTCCGTTGTATCATCGCTGATACTTCTCATGTTATGATCGATTCCGGAGTTGAAATGCAAAGAATCTCCGACCTCCAAAACGTTTACATGCTCACCGACAGCAACCTCGATTTTGCCTTGAAGGACATAAACAAATTCTTCGCCCTCATGGTGATAACCGACACCTTTGTGATCCTGATGCGGTTCGACGGTGACCAAAAACGCTTTGAGGTGTTTATTTTCAGCGCCGGGTGTCAAAGTTGTATAGGC
>JASFIX010000458.1:0-4222 GCA_050122435.1 Desulfobacterales bacterium | reverse complement strand
AACACGCTAAGCATTTCATTTCTGGGTTTAGAAGCCAATCGTATATTGGACGCCATCGGAAATGATGTGGCTGCTTCCGCCGGGGCGGCCTGCCATTCCGACATGGTGCAAATTTCCAGCGTGCTCACAGCCATGAATATTCCCCTGGAGTGGGCCAAAGGCACTTTAAGATTAACCACCGGAAGAATGACTACCGCAGACGATATCGACAAGGCGGTCCAGGTTATCGCTGCGGCGGTAAAAAAATTTAGGGGTGAGGGTTGATTCGGGTTGGCCAGTTGAGCCCGTTGAGCCCGTTAAATTCAGAATATATCTGATTTTTTAGGAAAACGGGACAACAGGCTAACGGGCAACGGGCTCAACCGGTGGGTTTTAGTGCGCCGGAGATATATCGGGATAGCCACTACTTTTTTGGTGCGGATAACAGGAACAAATGCACAAACCGGGGATCAATATCGGTTGAGGTAACCTGGCCATATTCGTTTTCAAGTTCGTTGAAAAGATCCTCAAACGTTTGACCCAGTCGATCGGAAATTTCAACGTCTTTTAAACCGGTCTCTAACGACAGCCAGTTTAAAAATGCAGTCTTCATTTTTACAGGAATCTTTCGGGCCGTCTCGGAATCAGGATCTATAGAGCCCGGCAGTAGTTTTTCAAAAAAAGGTTGAAACTGCTTAAGCGTTATGGCCTTTAGTCTGTCACCCTTTAATCTGCGAAAGTTCCGGACCCACAGCGTCAGCAAAAGATTTTTATAAGTCAAAAAACCATAACGGGAGGGAGAATCCAGCTTGATGTTCATCAATGAAAGTAGCTCATCTACTGCAACGACCTGATTAAAAACCGCTTCCGTTTGACGGATATCCTCAAGGCAGGCAAACTCGCGATATAAGACCCCGGTCTTGTAATTATCATAAAACAGCGGCTTTTTAACCAGAAGCCCGCCAACGATGCCCATCCATTGTTCCCCCCAGAACGTTAGCTTCAGTTGAGCCCGGGCAAACCAGCACTGGGAAAGCCATTTTTCCGCTTGCCATTTCAATTCCAACGCCACGCCGAATCCGGCTCTGAATATGTCCTGAAGCGCATAGCGCGTAATCAATGCCGCCGAGCGCACAGGATCCACTTTTTTATCTTTTTGCAGTCGCTCCAATCCGATGCTGACATACCCGCTGGCCTTTTTGACAATCTCTTGGAGTTCTTTGCGTTCGCCGATGGTCCTGTGATCCGCTACAACGATCTGATTGCAGAGATTGGCGAACTCGGTCTGGACCAGCTGTAAAACATTTGCGGCCTCAATTTTCTGCAAAGCGCGGGTAAAGTGATTGTCTTGCTTCAATTCCTGCAATGGCGTGACCGGTACCGGCAGGGTTGAGATCTGACGCCATGCACGCGGAATGAATTTTTTGCTTTTCTTTTTGAGCTCTGCGGGGTTGAGGGGTTGATAGATGCCGATGGCCTCATCAAACGGCAAAAAGCCTTTTTCCGCCAGCCGCACCGACCGCCAGCGAAAACAGTCCTCTTCAGTTTCAGCCGGGATGATGTGAGCCGCCTCCAGCAAGACACTCTGAAAGGCATGATGATCGCGGGCAGCCAAGCCTTGCGTGAGCCGCTCCAATAAGGCCCGCCGTTGGGCATCGGCTAATTTTTCAGACTCGCTTTCAGCTGGCAGATCGATAAATCTGAAATAGTAGGTGTTATCCAGGGTAAAGAATTCATCGCCGAATTCAGAAGGGTCCTGATCATGTTCCCGTATCCTGACCTCAAGGTTTCGAAACAAATAGAGCTCACCAAATTCGAGTTGTTCTTTGAGAAACCACTCCAAAAAGCGACTGGGATCGGCTTCCAGCAGCAGACTGAGCCAGCGCGTGACCATTTTCAGGTCAAGGTGATCCTTTTGCCAGGCCTCCAGATCAACAATGTGCTCCCATTGTTTATTGGTTGCCAGCGAAAGCAGTGGCAGGGAATCTTCAGGTCCGATTTCATTGACCAGCAAATAAAAATCCTGTTCCGGAAAAGAATGTACTAGAGCCGCCGGCTGGGAATCATCCAGAATTCGAACCAGGGCTTTTTGGGGGGGCAGCTCCAGGATTTTTCTTCTTTTTTCCTGAAGCTGCATTACCCGTTGCAGTACTTTCTCGTTTTCATGATTTTTAGGCATGGTTTCCGTCAAAAAAGGGTATGGGCGAAAATACCAGATCGGCCTTAGAAGTTATTATCGTAATATATTGTTTCCGGAGTGATGGAGTATTGGAGTGTTGGAGTGCATGACACATTTTTATCTTTTAATCCCTAATTCTTAACCATCATTCCAGAACCCCATTACTCCAGTACTCCACTACTCCAAAGTTTGCTTTCCTATGCTTCATCCGGCGTCCGGGAATGCCAAGGTGCAATTTTTAAAAGTAGCAACATTCCTGGAATGGCAATCAGGGTGCAAAAAACAAAAAAACTTTCCCAGCCGATATTTTTGGCCATAAAGCCGGTAACTGAGGATGCCAATTGTCTGGAGAGTCCCATGATACTCGTCAGCAGGGCATACTGAGTCGCCGTAAACTTTTTATTGGTAATGCTGGCCATAAAGGCCACAAATGCGGCGGTGCCCATTCCGCTGCTCAGGTTCTCAAAAGCAATTACACCCGACAGCATGGCAATGTTATAACCGATCCGGGCCAAAATGGCAAAACCTGCTGTTGACAGAGCCTGCAGGACCCCGAAGATCCATAGGCCCCGGTTGATCCCTATTTTAAGCAGTATGACACCACCTAGAAATGCGCCGATCAAGGTTGCCGCAGTGCCGAAAAATTTGACGACCGTGCCAATTTCCGTCTTGGAAAACCCTGTCTCCAAATAAAACGGCATCGTAATTCCGCTGGCCATGGTATCGCCGATTTTGTACAACAGAATAAATACCAGAATCCAGATGGCCCCATGGCGGCTGAAATATTCAACAAACGGATCAAGTACCGCTTCTTTCATAGTTTGGGGAGTGCCGGTAACGACCTTGGGCTCAGGCGTCAATAATGTCGTCAAGATACCGGGCAGCATGCAAAACGACATCAGGTAATAAACCTGTGGAAAGGACAGGTGGTCTGCCAGGATCAATCCACCGCCAGAGGCCAGCAGCATACCCAGCCGGTATCCATATACGTACATCGAAGAACCCAAGCCCAGTTCTTCATCCGACAGGTCTTCACGCCGGTAGGCATCGATGACGATATCCTGGGTGGCGCTGAAGAAGGCCACCAGAATTGCAGCCACAATCATCAACACAATGTTATTAACCGGATCCGAATAACCCAGCCCCACGATTGAAGCCATCAAGGCAATTTGGGACATTAAAAGCCAGCCCCGGCGACGCCCGAGGAAAGGCGGGATAAACCGATCCAAAAACGGTGCCCACAAAAATTTCCAGGTATAAGGAATCTGGACCAGAGAGATCATTCCAATCCAGGTTAAATCAACGCCTTTTTCTGACATCCAGGCTTGTAATACACCCCAGGTCAACAGCAACGGAAGCCCGCCGGAAAATCCCATTAAAAAGGCGACCAGCATACGACGGCTAAAAATGATATTTAGGGTGGATTGTCGGATCGGCAGGTTCAAGTTGGATTTTCCCATTCACCACGAAGAGCACGAAGGCGCGCGAAGATAGGTGTTAAATATTTTAAAGCGGTTATCCGTAAAAAGCGAGCCATACTGGTTGTGGGAGCGGCTTCCAGCCGCTCCCACAGTGGTTTTTTTATGGTAACTTGGACTTTCCGGATAAGCACCTATCTTAATTTTTGACTCCGCATTAATTTTTATGCAAGATTCAGGTAGTATCTTCTAGCTGCTGTGGGGTTACAATCGGCCCGTATTTTTCCTTGAGCGCTGTAAGTTCGGCGCGTTGCTTCTGGAGAATATCAAACAACCGCTGGGGAATATGCGGTTCTTTGCCGTAAGCCTCTTCCTGCAAATCAATGCGCGCAACAATATTATCGATGTACAAAGAAAACTGCTTGGTATACAGGTCTTGCGGATATTCTTTGTCGATTCGGTCTTTAAACAATCGTTTTAAATCTTCATACCTTGGCAGATAACCAATTGGTGTCTCTAAGGCATCCAATTCCTTGTGGGCACGTCGTTCCAGCCAGGCCATCCAGGCCTTGACATCTTTTTTTTCACCGAGTAATTTTTTGGAACTGCCCCCTCTGGCCTCCTCGGACAGAAAGTAATTCAGCCC
>JASFIX010000457.1:0-4226 GCA_050122435.1 Desulfobacterales bacterium | reverse complement strand
ACCATCCGCGGCGAATTCATTCGCGACTATGATACCTATCAGCCCAACAAAGCCCATCTTGCGCTGGCCGAACTCGAGGAAATGGGGATTGTACATCATGTGATTACCCAGAACATTGATGGCCTGCATAAAAAAGCCGGCAGTCGAAATGTAACTGAACTTCACGGAAGCCTCAGGGAGACATATTGCCTGCAATGCGGCCAGGAATTTATCGCCCCGCATGTGCCGGACGGCATGCCGCCCTATTGTGATTGCGGCGGGGCGCTCAAACCCAATACGGTATTGTTCGGCGAACAGTTGCCGGAAGGCGCTTTAGAAACCGCCTATCATGAATCGGCAACCTGCAAACTGATGCTGGTCATCGGCACCTCGGCTGTGGTTCAACCGGCAGCTTCTTTGCCAGTTTTGGCCCAACAAAAAGGGGCCAAAATCGTGGAAGTGAACATCGAACGTGCTTTCTCCGATGCGGATTTTGTGGTCGCAGAGAAAGCCGGCGCCGGCCTTTCAGGAATTTTAGAGGAGATTAAAAAAATCGTCAGATAATTTAAGGAGGATATATGTCTAAAGTTAATCTGGAGGGACATGATGATGTAGCGGTTTTGCGATTAAACAATGGTGTTACCAACGCTATCAGTCCTGAATTGGTGGATGATTTAGCAGGGGAAGCAAACCGCGTAAAAAGCGAATTTAAAGGTATGGTTTTGGCCGGCGGAGAAAAGTTTTTCTGCATCGGTCTGGATTTGCCGGCGCTGCTCCAATTAGATCAATCGGATATGGCTGAATTCTATGCCCGGTTTGAACAGGCGATTTTCGATCTTTATACCCTGCCGGTGCCCACCGCCAGTGCCATTAATGGCCATGCCACTGCCGGGGGGGCTATCTTTGCCCTGAGTTCCGACTTTCGCTTCGTATCTTCGGGCCGCAGATTCATCGGTTTTAACGAAGTCAAAATCGGCGTGCCCGTCCCCTACATTGCCGATCTAATGTTGAGGCAAATCATCGGGGATCGATGTGCTACTGATATGATGTTTAGCGGGAAATTTGTTGAGCCCGAAGAGGCAAAAGCAATCGGCCTGGTTGATGATGTCTTTGATTCGGAAAATCTGGAAGAAAAGGCAGTGGCGAAAATCGCAGAATTGGCCGCCTTGCCGCCATATGGAATCAGGGTTGTTAAAGATAACCGCATTGAAGCAGTAAGGTCCAGATACGAAGCAATGGGCAGGGCGGATGCCGATAGGTTTATAGGCTGCTGGTTTGATCCGGCGGTGCGGGAGCTGTTAACCGAGGCTGCCAAAAAGTTTTAGAATTTGAAGTCCTAAAGTCAAGGAATATTTTCATTTATATATTGTTCACCGCAGAGAGAAAATTTTTTTATAAAAACCTCTGCAGGCTCTGCGTCTCTGCGGTGAGCTATAGCTTTTGTCACTTCCGACTTTAGTTCATTTTAGTCACTCGTTGTATTAGGGTACAAGAATTGATCTTGTAATTTAGAGATAAGTTCTGAATTTAATCTTAGACAAAGAGCAGGCTTGTACTTTGCAGTTGACCCAATGTGCTGGCTTAAGATAATGTGGGCGGAAACTATTCCGCCTGTTGAGTTGATAGAAAGTTTACGATGGAATTTGATAGGACCAAGATTACATTTATCTTTTTGGGCATCCTGGTGCTGGTTGCCGTGGGGGCTGTGTTAAAAACCGCCCAATCGGTCATTCTTCCGCTGATTATTGCCTGGCTGCTGTCATTTCTCATCGGACCGGCAATCAATTTCATGACTGCCCGCAAAATACCGACAACCCTTGCCGTTTTAATCATTTTGATTGTTTTGCTCGGTATTTTTTGGTTATCCGGAACATTTTTGTATGCCCGGTTTGCGGCATTTGTCGAAGCCTACCCCAGATACCACGCGCGATTCACGGATCTGATTGCCACGATAACCAGCAAATGGAATCTGGAGTTTGATCCTCTGGCAGGAATCAACTGGGGGCAGAACATCGGGCGCTTTCTGGCATCTTTTTCGAGATCCATCTTTGCGTTTGTCTCCCAGCTGGTTCTGGTAATCATATTCCTTTTCTTTATCTTGATGGGCAAGCCCTTTTTCCGATACAAAATTCTAAAATCTTTTTCATCCGAAGATGCCGACCAGATTGCCCGTATTACCTTCTCAATTACCGGCCAGATCCGCCGCTATCTGTCCCTGCAATTTTTAATCAGTTTTACCACCGGTATCCTGGTATGGCTGGCATTGGAAATTATCGGGGTTGATTTTGCTGTGACCTGGGGAGCGTTGGCGTTCTTTTTGAATTTTATTCCTACGGTAGGCTCTATTGTGGGCTCCATTCCTCCTATTTTGCTGGCACTGGTGCAATTTTACCCGTCGATATGGCCGGGTGTCATTACCCTTTTTACGCTCCTCACCATCCAGCTGGGCATGGGAAACGCACTTGCACCGAAGCTCATGGGGGACCAGTTAAATTTAAGCCCGGTGGTGGTCCTGCTTTCGTTGTTGTTCTGGGGCTGGCTGTGGGGTATTGTCGGGGCCCTGCTTTCAATACCGATCGCGGCGGCAATTAAAATCGTCTGCGAAAACATCCAAACATTGCATCCCATTAGCGTCATGATGGGATCCGGCAAAACCTTCCAGCGTGAATTCAAAGACTCCTAATCCAAACAATCAGCAGGTACATGGTATAAGGTATAAGGTGTAGGGCGAAAAATTATGATTTGAGCTGTTAGTCTAAATAGTCTCTTTTATGCTCTCTGTTCTCTGCGCGAACTAAAAAATCCGCAATCCGCAATCCGAAATCAACAATTACCAGCCGGCCTCTTTTTTAAGGGACCTCAACGTCCTAACCAGACACTCTTTTAGCGTGGCATTCACGTTTTCACCGGTAACGGCGCTGGCGGCAAAGGATGGTACTTTGAGCTGATGATTATAGGCCTTTTCCATTGCTTCGACCGGCATCAGCGGCACCCCTTCAGCGGCGAGGTCGCGCTTATTGTACTGAAGCACGAGAGGCATCGTCATGATATTTTGGCCGTAACTCTTAAGATTTAAGGCGAGGTCTTTTAGGGAAAGAAGGTTTTTTTCATGGCGGACTTCAAGGGAATCGGCAACAAATACCAAGCCATCGACACCCTTTAAAACCAGTTTGCGGGTGGAGCTGTATTTTACCTGGCCAGGTACTGTATAGAGCTGAACCCGTACATCGCAGCCCTTAATTTTGCCCACACCCATGGGCACAAAATCAAAAAAGAGCGTCAAATCGCCTTTCGTTTTAATTGACACCATTTCATCGGTCATTAATTGGCGGCTTTTTTGAAAAATATATTGCAGATTTGATGTCTTACCGCCCCTACCCGGGCCGTAATACACGATTTTGCATTCAACCTCCCGTTTTTTCAAATTAATAATAGCCATTATCGAATAATTATAAAAAGCTGTGGTGAAAGTGTCAATTCTAAAGAAATATTAATCAATAATTTTAAATTGTTATAAAATTTTTGGTTTGCTGTCATTTGGGATCGATTGGATTATAAAATTTTTTGCTCAATTTGGATCTGGGCTGTATGAGTAAAAATAAAACTAAATATTCAGATTCATTAAAAATAGAGCCCATCGTATTATCGGCATTTTGACCCCAAATCTTGAATGGAAAAAAATAAGCCGGGGCCAGACCCCGGCTTTTTTTTATATCTTATTAAATTAAGGACCTATTTATAGTCAGAGCTATGAGAAGCCGCTACATCGGTTTCAACGGCTTCTTCATCGCCGATTTTGAGCGCTTTATCGAGAATTTCAATGGCCTCATCGATCTGCTCTTCGGTGATGATCAGCGGCGGCGCAATAACCAGGGTGTCATACCAGGGGGCCATATACAGGCCGTTTTGCATGGCACCGCCGGCAATCTTACCTGTCATCAGCGCCTTGGCTCTGAGTTTGTCGGGTTTCGTATCAAACGGCTCTTTTGTCTCACGGTTTTTCACGATTTCAAGCGCCCAGAAATGCCCGATTCCGCGGACATCACCAACACAGATGTGCTTATCACCCATTTCATATAGTTTTTTCTCAAGATGCTGGCTGACTTTTTGCGGCAGGCCGGATTTGAATAATTTATCATATTCCGCCACTGCTGCCGGGATGGCCGAAATAGCCAGTGCGTGATAGGCATAGGTGTGGCCGTGGCAGAAAAACTCATCTTCGAAATGGCTTTTTATTTTTTCGGTGG
>JASFIX010000456.1:0-4227 GCA_050122435.1 Desulfobacterales bacterium | reverse complement strand
TTGAGCGGCGGTCATGCCGGCAACGCCGCCGCCGATGACCAGAGCGGCCTGATTGATTTCCATCTTAGGCTCCACCAGGGGCTCATGCAGCGCCACTTTGGCCACCGCCATCTGCAGCAGATCCTTGGACTTCTCGGTGGCCTTGTCCATGTCGTCTTTATGCACCCACGAGCACTGGTTGCGGATATTGGCCATCTCGAAAAGATATTTATTCAACCCGCCGTTAATCAGGGTTTCCTGGAAAAGGGGCTCGTGGGTCTTGGGCGTACAGGCGGTCACCACCACCCGGTTGAGGCGATGCTCTTTAATCGTTGCCGAAATCTGGGTCTGGGTGTCCTGGGAGCAGCTGAACATATTTTGTTCGGCATAGACGACATTGGGCAGGGTTTTGGCAAACTCCACCACAGCCGGCACATCCACAAATCCGGCGATGTTGGTACCGCAGCAGCAGACAAAAACCCCGATTCGCGGGGGTTCACCCTTGACATCGATTTCCGGGGGCAGTTCTTTGGTTTTCGTCAGGGTCCATCTGGCATCTGCCAGCCGGATCCCGACTTTTCCGGCCGCGGCGCTGGCATCGATGACCGAAGTGGGAATATCTTTGGGCTCCTGAAAAGCACCACAAATATAGATGCCGGGTTGTGAACTCTGAACCGGATCAAACCCTCCGGTTTGGGCAAACTGATAATGGTTCAAATCGACCTTCAGCTTTTTCGCAAGAGAGATGGCCTGATCCTGTACGCCCAGGCCCACCGACAGCACAACGATATCAAATTCTTCGGCCCGGGTATGGCCGGCCGCATTGGTGTAGCGGATGAGGTGCTTGCCGTTTTCGTCCATGGGTTCGACCTGGGTGATGCGTGATTTGATAAAACGGACGCCCAGGTCGTCTTTGGCCTTGTTATAATAGCGTTCAAAATCTTTGCCAAAGGTGCGGATGTCGATGTAAAAAATGGCCGTATCCAGACCGTTGTTGCTGTGTTCTTTGGCTAAAATGGCTTCCTTGATGGCATAGGTACAGCAGACGCCCGAGCAGTATCCGCGGGCACCGTGATGGGCATCTCGGGAGCCCACGCATTGCAGCCAGGCAATTTTTTCAGGTTCGGCTTTATCCGACGGCCGGACCATATGTCCGCCGTAGGGGCCCGAGGCCGACAGGATCCTTTCAAACTCCAGGCTGGTAACAATATTGGCCGAATGGGAATATCCGAATGTGTCATATGTAGTCGGGTTGTAGGCGCCGCTTCCCGAGGCCAAAACAATCGCGCCAACATTTAACGTGATGTTTTTTGTTTCATCTTCGAAGTTAATCGCATTGGTGGGGCAAAACTTTTCACAGCCTCTGCATTTACCTCGAATCAGATAAATACATTGAGCTGGATCGATGCAATATTTAAGCGGAACGGCCTGCGCATATTGCACATAAACCGCCTTGCGTTTGCTGAGGCCACCGTCATAGTCGTTGGAAACTTTTTTGGGGCACTTTTCCGAACAGGCACCGCAGGCGATACATTTTTCCATATCGACGTATCGTGGGCGTTGGGTCAATTCGACCTCAAAATTACCCTCTTCGCCGCTAATGTTTTGCACTTCGCTAAGCGTCAGGAGCTCGATGTTGATGTGCCGGCCGACCTCGACCAGTTTCGGCGATATAATTCACATTGCACAGTCATTGGTGGGAAAGGTTTTGTCCAGCTGCGACATCATGCCGCCGATGGAACTCGAGCTTTCTACCAGGTAGACATAGTAACCGGAATCGGCAAGATCCAGAGCGGCCTGCATTCCGGCGATACCCCCGCCGACCACCATAACTGCGCCTGTATCGGTTTTCGACATAATTACTCCGCCATCAAGAATGTGTTAATATCGGATAGGTCAAATTCACTCTTAGAAATGCCCAGGATTTTTTCATCAATACCCATGCATAAACCCAGCAATTGTGGATACAAAATGGGCGCTAACGGCTCACCGTTATTCGATTGAGTGTTCATTCGCATCTGCACTCCGTCAAACTGAAGCTGCGTATAGGGGCAGGCCGTGCAGATGAATTGCGCGCCGGCTTTGCGGGCGCTGTTTATTTTCTTTTGGGCCATATTCATGGCCAGCTGATCATTGATGCCGGTCAGGGGGGCGCCGCAGCAATCCAGTTTGCGGGTCCACTCCACGCTGAACGCACCGGTGGCCTCCACCAGTTCATCAAAAATTTTCGGTGAAACCGGATCATCAAACTCTGTAACCGTGCTCGGGCGCAAGGCATGGCACCCATAGCTGACCGCGATCTGCAGGCCGCTGTAGGTTTTTGAAATTTTTTCTTTCAAACGTTCGAGACCCACATCATGATACAAAACCGAAAGTAAATGTTTGATCCGGTGTGTATTTTTGTATTCCAGATTTTCTTTTGTTAGGATGCGGTTGATGTCGACTTTTAAGTCCGGATCCTGGTTTAAAAAATAAGCTGCTTTTTTCAAGTTGCCGTAACAGCACTTGCACATCACCAGCATATCCAGACCGGTTCGTTCGGCCAGCGCTAAATTTTTGGCAGCCGAGAGGATATAGGCGCGATGATCCGTGTTGCGGATCGGATATCCGCAGCAGTTGAAGCCATCCATCTCAACCAGGTCGACTCCCAGACGATCGCACACTGCCACGGTGGCATCGGCGTATTGCTCAACACGTGCCGGAATGTTGCAGCCATGGAATAATGCAAACCTCATATGGTTTTCCTATCGGAAAAGTGCCTAAAATGACTAAAGTGATCTAAAGTGCCTAAAGTTAATGTATTCTGTCTATTTATATTTAATCTGGTGGTATTCGTTATCTGCTCGGTTAATGAATAACGAATAACCATTAACTAATAACATCCATCGAGTCTTAAGACTCGATGGATGTGACTGCTATGTTTTTTAAGCTATACAAAACATCACACACCTCGACCTGCTGGGGGCAGGTTTCCTGGCATTGGTAACAGGTCAGACAATCCCAGATCATGCCGGCGCTGCAAGCCATCTCAGTTAATCCCAGACCCAGGCTGCACATGATTTGATGGGGCAGCAGTCCAAGTACCTGCTCGGGGTCATCATAGTTGCCGACCACCGGGCATACCGTCGTGCAGCTCTGGCAGCTGAAGCAATGGGTATAGGTGTTATCTTTAATGGCTGTTTGAGAGTCAGCGCTGGCCGGCGCATTTAAAGGGATTGGTGCGTCCGGATTCATCAAATTGGCAAACCGGCCGCTGACCGCCTGTCTGGCGTTTTCGATTGGCTGGATATAAATATTAGCCGGGAGCCCTTCCTGAATGATTAATCCTCGAGCGAAAGAAAAGGGGCTCAAAATATGCGGCAGCGGCGGCCCGCTTTCCAATAGTGCTTCACGGACACTGTACCACAATTCCTTCAAGCGGATGCCGGACGGGCATCGCACGGTACAGCGGTCGCAATTGGTGCACAGATAAACACCTTGCTGGATAGCCCGCATCTGGGCATCATCAAGTTTTTTGCCGGATGCCAGTTGTTTGAGCAGGGTCATTTTTTCGGAAGGCAGGATGTATTCGTTGCCGATGGCCTCAAACACCATGGCAGCGGAACAGTTCAGGCTGCAGCTTCCGCAATGGGTGCAGGCGTCCAGTTCCATCACCTGGCGGGTGAGGATGTTGGCTGACAAGGATCTGGCCGGATCCATGACCCGGTTCGTGATCAGGCTCAAGGGAGTGGCAAACAGGTGAAACATCTTGCTGAAGGGTAGATAGGCCAGCCCGATAAAGCAGGCAATAATATGAATATACCATAAGAGGGTGACACCGTCTTTTTCATCCAGCCACAGGGCCAGCGGCTTGATGAGTTTGGCCGTGGCAAAGCCGTTAAATGCCCAGGGTGCCGGTGCATGACAATCCAGGCAACTGCTCTCGTGGACTTCACGGCCGGCTTCTAGAAGTTCTTCGTCAAAGGGCGCCTCGATATTGGGCGAAACGGTGCCGTATTCTTTCACCCACACCGCTTCCAGGGCTTCAATTTCATCTTCATCATCCAGGCCGGCATAGTCTTCGACCATCCGCATAAATTCAGAATGAGAAGCGATCTTAAGACCTTCCAGGGCGATTCCCGACAGCATAATAACCGCCACGATCATGATGGCATAATGATCCATGCCACCGGTTCGAAGCCGTGAGGGTTTGACCAGATAACGGCGAATGGCCGCCAGGATCACTCCGACCAGCACCATGGCGCCGAA
>JASFIX010000455.1:0-4233 GCA_050122435.1 Desulfobacterales bacterium | reverse complement strand
AAGATACGGGTGCTTTGACAGATAAAGTCTTAAAATGTCCTGTCGTTCAGGATCATTTATTTCCTCCGCGATTCCGGTTGCCGTAATGGAAACCGCCTCATGAAAATCAGCTTCGTCATTGGTACTGCTGTTGATCAAGACCGCTACCCTTGGATCCTTGGTCAAATTTGCGAATTTGCGCGTTGTCCTCGCAGTCACGAAAAAAATATGGCGCAAGTCATCACTGGCAACAAATGCCACAAGGCTGGCATAGGGCTGCCCACCGGACTGGGTTGAGACAACCGCCAATTTTTGTGAAGTGCAAAGATCTTTCAAGCGACTTTGGATTTCTTGAGTTGGTTCCATTTACTCCCTCTCTGAATTCAATCCATTATGCAACGGCAAGGAGGGGCTGCTATGAATCAATTTCCGGCACCGACAAGCGGCAACTCTTTGTCCAGCTTAAAAAATACCAAAAATCTGGCTTCCTCTTTATCGTTAGGGTACTTTCGACGGCGCAGAGAATGTAAAAGCTCGCTATCCTCTTCTTCACGCACTTTGGTCAGGAATAACCGTTTGCCTTTATAGCCGGGCCCCTCTTCGATAAACAGAAAGGCAGCATGGGGGTTGGATTGAAGGTTGTGATGTGTCAGGCGATCGCGCATGATCATCGCGATGGTTCCATCTTCCATAAAGTGGGGTCTGGCGTAAATCGCAGCATCGACCTTTCCGTCAGCATCCGCTGTGGCCATCACCCCTACCCCTTTTGTATTTTCGAAATAGTCTTTAAGTTCCATTATGGCCTCCTTTGGTAAAAAACATATATAATTTCGTTTAAAAACGCTATCATCTATACCAAAAAAATTACTTTCCGTGTATGAATACAATACACTATAATACATTTAACCGGAAAGAAAAGACTTAAAACACGGAGGAATTAGTGGAGATCGTGCGGAATCTATGGCAGGTGGGCGGCGGCGATTTAACCGCTCCTGAGGATGCAGCGATTTATCTCTTCAGGTCTGGTAAACAGGCCGCTTTAATTGACGCAGGCTGCGGGAACGGCCATGAGCGGCTGGTTGAAAACATCTCTTCAGTTTTAGCGGAAGGCAATACGATCACCCATCTATTTCTCACCCACTGCCATTACGATCATGTCGGCGGTGCAGCGGCACTAAAGGAACAGTACGGCTGCAAAATTGTTGCTCACCAATTGGACGCCGCGTATCTGGAAGCCGGAGACAGTCAGGTAACTGCCGCTTCATGGTACGGGGCAAAATTTTCGCCTTTATCCATTGATCACAAAATTGAAGGCCACAAGGAAATTTTCAAGATCGGCAAGAGAGAGGTTTCCTCATATCATTGCCCGGGGCATTCTCCCGGTTCGCTGGTCTATTGGGTAACACTTGAAAACCAAAAAATATTATTCGGTCAGGATATACATGGTCCTCTGGATCCTTCCCTTTTGTCAAATCGCGAAGATTATATTCGCAGCTTACAATTTATGATGGGACTTAAAGCCGACATCCTGTGCGAGGGGCACTTTGGTATTTACAGAGGCAATCATAACATCAACAAATTTATCAAATCTTTTTTGTAACTATTAGGAGAGAAATCATGCGAATTCGAGTTTTGTTCTCAATCGTCATATTCTGCGCGCTGTTGGCAAGTCATAGCGTTTTTGCAGCGGAAGCTTCAAATCCGGGCTCAATTGACCCCAAAGCTGATCAGGCATTACGCCAGATGAGTGATTATCTGAAATCATTACAGGAGTTTACATTACGGACCGAAAACGTCACGGATGAGTTCGCATTGGCCGGATCGAAAGTTCAGTTTGGCCAAACAGTGGATATCTATGTAAAGCGTCCCGATCGATTGAGGGCCAACGCTGTGGGTGATTTGGCAAACCAGCAGTTTTTCTTTGATGGTAAGTCAGTAACGCTGTTCAACAAAGACAAAAATGTCTATGCAACCCTGGAGGCGCCCGGAACGATCGAAGAGGCACTTGATTACGCCCTTAAGGCGTTCGATCTCAGTGCGCCCTTATCAGACCTTATTTACCCGGATGCTTACAGCGTACTGACTCAAAACGTGTATTCCGGTCATTATGTCGGATTGCATCTGGTGCGTGGCATTCAATGCCACCATTTGGTGTTTATCGAGGATGACATTGACTGGCAGATATGGATCGAAAACAGTCAGACCCCGTATCCACGAAAAATGGTTATAACCAGCAAGTGGCTTGCCGGCGCCCCCCAGTTTACAGCGATGATGTCCTACTGGAAGCCATCCGCCCGGTTGTCCCAGGACCTGTTTATATTTACACCACCGATAACCGCACAGAGGATAGATATTCTTCCTGCTGCCACTGAAAAATGAGATACGAAATATTCAGGAGATTGATCATGACCCACAAAATTTCAACGATTGCTGTAAAAGTGATTATTTTAACTTCTTTTTTTCTAGGGCTGATGATGGGTTTTCCGATAAGCGATATACCGAAAAAGATTCTGGTGGTTGAGGCGGAAGCCAGAGGGCCCCGGGGGCGCTACGTCCGTCCGCAGCCAGCGGATCGGCGGACCGCACGAAGGGTTCATCGCCGCCATCACCGCTACCGAACCGGTGCCTATGTGTACTCGCTATCCTCCGATTGCAGGGAAGAAGTAATATCCGGAAAGCGGTATTATTACTGTGATGGGATATATTATCAGGCCTACTATAAGGGTAACGACTTGGTTTATGTCGAAGTCGAGCCTCCCCGATAAATCGATTTGGCAGTCAACCGTTCTAGGGCCGGTTTGTCAGGTACACGCCGGTAGACACCAGCAGGGCCCCGATCAACAGGGAAAGGGTCAGCGGTTCTCCTAAGATCACAAAAGCCAGCAAGATGGCACTGATGGGCACAAAGTTGATGAACAGTCCGGCCTTGGTTGGCCCGATATGGTTGATCCCTTCATAGAACCACACAAATCCAAGCACCGTGCCGAAAAAGCCTAGATAGAAAATATTCCACCAATCGGAAATCGAATAATAGACACAGTCTGCCATTCCCTCTCTTAAAGCGGGCAGAAAGAGCAAAACGGTACCGGTAATCGAGCTGTAAGCGACCGATGATAAAGGCGAAAGATCGGCCATAACCACTTTCCCCAGTAAAGAAAAAATTACCCAGCTGATCACACACAGAAATATATAGAATTCACCCAGCCCCAGATTACCCTGCAGGATTTCAAGTAGATTGCCTCTCGATATGACGATAATAGCTCCGGATACGGATATAAGGATCCCCGTAACTTTTAGTGAATTTAGCTTTTCCTTAAAAAACAACGCGGAAAAAAGAGCGATGAATATGGGGTTGTTGGCAATAATGATGGCCGCACGACTAGCTTCGATAAGTTTCAATCCTTTGAAAAAAAACAGATTGTAGCAAAATACACCGGTCAATCCGAGGAGCAAGACCGGGAGGATTTGTGCTTTCCTTAAAACTGAAAATTTGCCTTCCGCCTTCCAGGTTAAAAAAACGAGGAAGACGGATGCGACCGCGAACCTAAAAAACGCCGCGGAAAAGGGGCCGACATTTTGAGCCAGGCTGCGCCCGGCCACAAATGTACCTCCCCAAAAGATTGCAGTCAGCAACAATTTTACATAAATCATCATCTCGGCATTCAATTCCAGAGAGATCCAATATGAACTGATTATATTTGTCGGGTAGGCGTGTTAAGGAAAGGTTCAAATACTAAACACGAAATACTAAACACTATTATTCATTATTTTCGTTCTTAACCAGAAAATCAATAATTTGCTGGATGGCCTCATCGGCCTTGTCGGCAGATAACCGCGTTGAGCCTGCCCCCCGGTGACCGCCGCCGTCAAATTGGGCGAGCATTAAACCAACATTTACGTTGCATCTGGGATTAAAAATACTGTGACCTACATTCACGACCAACATATCCTTATCAGGATCCTCGTAACGGATCCTCACATTGACAGCAGACTCGGGAAACAATGAGTAAACCAGAAATCGATTCCCACCCGGGGGGTTATCAAAGGGTCGGAAGTCCGTAATAGACACATGCTGATTGAGTTGCGTATGTTCTCGCAAAAAATCCACATAGCGGTCATTTTGGGCGATTACATTTTGACAGTAATGCTTCACCTCGGAATTTTCCAGGACCTGATGAATATCAAATTCTCTGAAAAGCTCGACCAGCAAGTTCCAGTATGGTTCGTTGGGTTGTACCTCGTTCGAAATCGTCA
>JASFIX010000454.1:0-4239 GCA_050122435.1 Desulfobacterales bacterium | reverse complement strand
TTCCCTTAGGGTTTCGATGGTAGAGGAATTCTAAAAACCCTTTACTCCGCTGCATTCTGAAATCAGCTGTTACGCTCTATTATTCCTCATTTAGGGCCTTCTAATACGTTAGTATTAAGAAATTCCATCCACATTATTAGCGACTTCTCTTCTCATTTCAAAAGTTAAGCAATTCGGCAATTCGAATATATCTATCTGTTTTTATTTGAAATTTTACATATTTTATAGTTTGGCACAGGTATTGCTGTCGTTGATACTAATTGGTTTGTTTAATAATCGCCACCCAGCTTCAACATTACTTAACGAACCATGTGCTGACTTTTGTCGCCAAAGGTTAATTTTATTAAATGGAGGTCCGGGGTGGCTGAAATCAGACTTCTCGGGTGTACGTGCATCTTTTCAACTGGCCTGTTTCACCTTCATTAGGATGGGCGGAGACAGTGAAAATAACGGCATTTAGAGAAGTTTTAAATTTTAAGGCAGACGTGGAATAGAAAATTTTGATTTATTGAAAATGGTCTCATAAAGGTGAGGAATGAAAGCATTAAAAATTGATCAGAATATGGATCGTCGGATCGAAAAACGACATGCCTGCTCGGAAGAAATCTTTTTCGCAACCGCAAATCGGCTCTATGAAGGTCGACTCAGAGATTATAGTCGTAACGGCCTTTTTATCAAGACAAAAGAGGCCTTATCAATAGGCGAAACGATCACCGTGGTGGATCCGCACCCACACGGAGGGAATGTAAAACGCAAAGGCCAAATCATGTGGAGAAATATGGAAGGGTTCGGAGTAGAGTTGTATAGGCGCCGTAATGATATGGAGAACAAGATAATTCGTTTTGAGAAAAGAAGTACAACAAGATTATAAATCAAAAAACAGGCAAGAAACCGAAATAAAGCGGGTTGCTCAAGTTATCTATACCGAAAATACGGGGTGAATGCTGATGAAAGAAAGACGTCGTCTTCGAAATCAAAACGGGTTTACACTAATTGAACTGCTTTCCGTTATGATCATAATGGGTGTTATGAGCTCGGTTGTTGTAAAAAAAGTTGATTTTATAACAGATACCGCCAGTACAAAAGCTTTGGTGATAGCGGTGAAAGAACTTAATATTAGGGAAAGTTTGGTTTGGTCTAAGATGAAAATATCCAATGACGGATATACAACAGATGCGGATCTTTTTGACGCTTTAGATAAAGATTTAGGCGCAAAATTTAGATGGGATCCAGGACCTGGAGTTGATGGTGGTACGCTTCACTGTGAATCTCAATTGGTTGTTCTGAATAGAACCCACTCTACCAACTCAGCGGCAGGTAAATGGCAATAATTTGTATTTTTTTATCAAGGCCACTTTTCACCGAATGGGCCTCAAACCAATCAAATTTTTTAAATTATGTATCTTAACCATTATAATTTGAAGCGTAAGCCATTTGAGATGAGTCCGGATCCCCGGTTTCTTTGGCTGGGCGAAAAGCACAAAGAGGCTTTAGCTGCGCTTGAATATGGAATACTCGAGAGCAAGGGATTTTTGCTTCTCACCGGTGATGCGGGTACGGGAAAGACCGTATTGATAAACAGTCTGCTAAAATCAACCCGGGTCAAGGCGATCATTGCCACTATCCCGGATCCGGATCTGGAAATTTTGGATTTTTTTAATGTTCTTGCTGAAGAATTCCAAATGAACAAAACCTATGAGACCAAAGGCAACTTTCTGATCGAATTTAAGCGTTTTCTGCACGAGGTTTATCAATCAGAAGGAAAGGTGTTGTTAATTATTGACGAGTGCCAGCGGCTCAACCATCGACTCCTTGAGCAGATTCGTATTTTATCAAACATCGAACTCAATGATCGAAAGCTGATAAACATTTTTTTCGTAGGTCAAAGTGAATTTAATGAAATAGTGAGGGAGGAGCGCAACGCCGCGGTCCGGAAAAGGCTTGCGGTCAGTTATAACCTGGTGCCTTTAGACCGCAAAGAAACCGAAACCTATATCGAGCATCGCCTTAAGATCGCCGGTGCTACCGAAAACCTTTTCACTCCTGAAGCGATGCGCGACATTTTTTTCTTTTGCGGAGGTCTTCCGCGTTTAATTAATATCACCTGTGATCATGCGTTGCTGATAGGTTATTCAAAAGAGTTAAAAAAGATAGATGACAGCGTAATTGCAGAGTGCAGGAGAGATCTGCAGATATTGAGTGACACGGATAAACACCCTGAGGAAAATGAGCGCTTTGAGGAGAATAAAGAAATATATGAAATTAGCGAGCCGCCTGACGAAGTTCACGACAGCAGAAAGGTCTGGTTATATGCAGGTTTCATCCTGGCGCTTATCATTTTCGGGTATCTAGCGTTTAATTTTGATTGGAGAAGCCCATCGGTTGTCAATGCAAAAGAAAAAATTCCTGCCCTGGAAGACGGCGGTTCAGAAAAAGAAAGTCCCAAATCAGAAGATGTCACCCAAAGTGATGTCGATAGCGAAAAGGTTCCGGAAAAAGATCAAGAGCCGTCAAAGACAGATCTGGCAAAATTGGATGAAACCAGTGAAAAAGATGCGTTATCCGAGATTGAAGATGACAGACAGACGTCGGATCACGCATCCTCAGAGGATACATTGTTGTCTGCGCAAAATAAAAAGGTTATCCATTTTAAGCATAATTCAATGCAATTATCTGATGAAGCATATGAAGTACTTGGCCAAATTGTTAATTTCAGTGCATCCAATCCGGCATTAAAAATTATTGTTGAAGGGTACACGGATTCATTGGGTCATCCTGTTTACAACAAAAATCTTTCCAAAATGAGAGCCGAGGTTATAAAAAAATATCTGGTTGATAAAGGCATACTTGCAGCAAAAATTGAAACTGTTGGAATGGGACCGGAAAATCCTATAGCCAGCAATGAAACGTTTGAAGGCAGAAAATTAAATCGCCGGATAGAAATCAGGTTCAAAGTTAAATAAATTAAAACGATCTATCAATAAGGCTTTGGCGCGCAATCCGGCACCCAAGGTGAGCGTTATCCGCAAAGCAATTCCCGCAAAGGCCCGGCAGGGCTCATTCCCGAATTTTCTGATTGCTCCTGGGGTTGAAAGTATGACATAGTTTTCAGGTTAAACCGTCGGAACCAGAAGCAACCCAATTTTGATCGTCTGAAAATTGTGTATGCCAATTTATAAAAATCCAAAATCTTAAGAGGTCTTGTCATGGAAACTCTAGATCAGCTGGTCAGTGAACAAAAAGATCGAATCATTGAAATTCGTCGTGATTTGCATCGGATGCCCGAAACGGCCTACACAGAAAAGAAGACGTCTGCATACGTGGCCGACTCCTTAAACAGCCTGGGGCTTGAAGTACAGACCGGAATTGCCCAATATGGTGTGGTGGGATTGATGAAAACTGATCGACCGGGTCCGACCGTATTGATCCGTGCTGATATGGATGCCCTGCCTTTAACGGAAGATACCGGGCTTGATTTTGCATCCGAACATGAAGGCGCGATGCATGCCTGCGGTCATGACGCGCATATGGCGATGGTTTTAGGAGCCGCAACCGTCCTCAGCAAGATTAAAAATGAACTCAAGGGCAATATCAAGTTTTTGTTCCAGCCAGCTGAGGAAGGACCCGGCGGGGCCAAGCCCATGATCGAAGCCGGTGTGATGGAAAATCCAAAAGTGGACTATTCGATCGGCTGCCATATGTGGCCGGATATTCCAGAAGGAACTATCGGCGTTCGGTCGGGTGCCTTTATGGCCGCCATGGATCGCTTTGATATTAAAATAAAGGGAAAAGGGGGCCATGGCGCCATGCCGCACCTGTGCGCAGACGCTCTTGAAGTGGGAACTCAGGTCGTCAATGCCCTGCAAAGGATTACGAGTCGGCATATGGATCCGCTACGACCGACAGTGGTCACCGTCGGCACGTTTCACGCCGGAAGCGCCTTTAATATCATCCCCGAAGAAGCCAAACTGAGCGGCACCACGCGAACCTTCGACCCGGAAACCTGGAACACCTGGGAATCGCGTCTGGAAAAGGTGATTCGGGGTGTTTGTGAATCGATGGATGTCGATTTTGAACTCAACTACAGCCAGGGATATCCGGTCACGATCAATGACGAGTCCGCAGCAGAAGTTGTGCGCCGCTGTGCAGAGAAAGTGGTTGGTAAAGATCGAGTCGTGGTGCCCCAACAGACCATGGGGGGTGAAGATTTTTCCTTTTATCTCCAAAAATCTAAGGGCT
>JASFIX010000453.1:0-4240 GCA_050122435.1 Desulfobacterales bacterium | reverse complement strand
GAGATCAAAATGGCGGGCCGCTTTATGCAAAAAGGATTTTCAGACAATCAGGCAAAGCTCATGGCTGTATGGCAGGATAAGCGTATCGCCAGCATCTGCTCACAAATGCCCAACCTCACCATTCTGGCCGCAAACGCAGCCGCGGAAGTGGAAAAAAACCGTCTCTCCAGGTCAGATCATACTTTGCTGGCTCAATATGCAAGGCAAACCAGCGCTGACTATTGCGCCGGATGCGAGCGCCTCTGTTCAGAAGCGCTTCCCGCAAGGGTACCGATCAGCGACGTTATGCGCTGCCTGATGTACTACCATTCCTACCAGGATTTGGAACTGGCACGATCAACCTTCCAAACTTTGCCGACCCGCACAAAAGCGCTTTTGACTCGACTGGATTTCAGCGATGCTGAAAAGTCGTGCCCCCATAAATTGCCGATCGGGAAATTATTGCGAGAGGCTAAGTCTCTTTTTGTCTGATTGAAAAATTAAAGGAGAAGACATGAAAGCGATTCGACAAATCGGTTCGGTGGTGTTCGTGCTCGGGCTTTTTACTGCCGTATTCGTAGGATTGCCATGGTACGTAATGGTTGCCGATAATCCGGTCTTGCCCTGGTGGTTTAGGTTGGCGGTTTTCTGCCTATTGGGAGGCATCCTGGTGGTGTTGGCGACACTGGCTCTCGAACAAAGGGCATACAGGAAATCCGTTGAAGCGCCGACGGCAGCCGAGTCTGATCGCAGGATTTTGCTGCTGAATTCCGATGAACTGCCCGGTCAAGAAATCACTGAAATTCTCGGTCTGGTCCAGGGACACACCGTTTTTGCCATATGGCTTGGCAAAGACTTATCCGCCATCGTCAGGCTGATTCTTGGCGGTGAATTAACTGAATACACGGAGATGATGGGCAGCGCGCGGTCAACCGCTACCGAGAGGATGAAGGCTAAAGCTGCTAAATTGGGAGCCGATGCCGTCATCAATGTTCGCTACATGACGACCAGTGTAATTGGCAGTGCCGCTGAACTGTTAGTGTACGGAACAGCGGTCAAGCTCAATTAGCCATAAAATTTTAAAATCATGACCATAAAATCTAAATGGATTGAATTGTTGTATCGTGTGGCGACCGGCAGCAGAAAAATTCGAAACTTTTTTACACCGATCGGGGCGTTCTTCTATGGCTTATTGATATTTTCTTTTGTCGTTGTCGCTTTGCAAGTGGATCGGTTACTGGGTATCAGCGAAATATTTCCCCGATCCCTTTCTATCATTTTGGCTTTACCTATTTTTGCGATTGCTTTGTTTTTGCTCGGATGGTCAATCCTAAACTTTTTTAAAGCAAAGGGTACGCCGGTTCCTTTCAACCCCCCACCCCGCCTGGTCATGACCGGTCCTTACGCCTATATACGCAATCCCATGCTAACCGGCGTATTTGCGCTACTCTTTGGTTTAGGTGTATTATTTGGATCTGTATCTCTGATCGTTGTATTTACGCCGCTGTTCATTCTGATTAATGTCTGGGAATTGAAAGTTATTGAAGAACCGGAACTCATAAAACGGCTGGGTGAGGATTATCTTGAATATCGAAAACGGACACCGATGTTTTTCCCGCATTTACGAATAATATTAAAGCGTTATAAATAGTAATGGGGACAGATTTAAGACCCATCTTATTCACGGAGGAACAACAATGAATGTATTGGTTGAGAAAAGCGGTCCGGTAACAACTGTGATCATTAACCGTCCTGAACGACGAAACGCGATAAATGAAAAGACCGCCGGCGAACTTCTGGAGGCCTTTGAATCCTATGAACAGGACGAAGCGTCGGCGGTGGCGGTACTTGCCGGAGCTGGAGGATGTTTCTGTGCCGGCTGGGATCTCAAGGAGTTCACGACTGAAGGTTTCCCCGAGTCGTACGATTCCGAAGGTGACGGCGCGCTGGGCGTGTCACGCCGTCTTCTTAACAAGCCGGTGATCGCGGCCGTGGACGGACATGCCGTGGCGGGCGGTCTTGAACTGGCCTTGTGGTGTGACCTTCGGATCATGGAGGCGGATGCCATATTCGGTGTCTTCTGCCGGCGATGGGGAGTGCCGCTGATCGATGGGGGTACGGTGCGCTTGCCCAGACTAATCGGAGGGAGTCACGCCCTCGACATGATTTTGACAGGTCGCCCGGTGGGTGCTGATGAGGCGCTGGCGTGGGGTTTGGCCAACCGTGTCGTTCCCCGCGGCCAGGCGCGCGCAGAGGCCCAGCGCCTTGCGGCCGAGATCGCACGCTTCCCGCAGGTGTGTCTGCGTGCGGACAGAATGTCGTGCCACCGTCAGTGGGATCTGGATCTGGTTGAAGCGCTGCGCAACGAGGCCATTGAAGGAGATCGACCGCTTCGGGAAGAAGCGCGCCGGGGGACAACTCGCTTTGCAGACGGACTCGGCCGCCGGGGTAGCTTTGAAAGCTTCTGAAAGGGTGACAACGTCAGGGATCCCTCCAATATATTCTCCGCTTACGATTAGCTGAAGGAGTTGACATAATAGCTGGTCTTGTTATTTTTCTTCCAGAATCGATGTGCAACAGTAATTATTTGACTTAGAGCTTTCAGTGGTGAGCTAATAGCTAAATATTTATGATCGTATCTTTTCATCCCTTGTTTGAAGCCGACAAAAACATCCTCTGTGCCGGGCGGGAGCCGGATGCCGATGATCTTGCCGTCATAATGGCGGCTGAGGCTGTCATATTGCCCCAGGGGTGCCGCCAATCCCTGTATGAAATGGCCAGAGACAACTGCCAACATGTATTTCCCGATTATGAGGCCCGCTTTAAATATCCCGGCAAAATCGGACAGATGCGTCTGTTTCAAACAAATGGCACGGCCCATCCGCACGCTGAAACATATGCTTCGCTGAAAGATTTCAGGCGGCAATACGGCGATGATCCAAAAGAACTTTCCTTTGAACTGCCGTGCGTTTTTAAATTTGACTGGGGGGGTGAAGGTGAAACCGTTTTTCTGATAAATTCCCGAGAAGATCTTAAGATCGTTTTACAAAAGGCCGCTGATTTTGAAGGCTCGGGTCAAAAAGGGTTTTTGCTGCAGGAATACGTGCCCACCGAGGGCAAAACCCTGCGGGTCGTCATCATCGGCCGAACCCTGGTTTCATACTGGCGGATTCAGGAAGACAGTCATGCGTTTCTGTCCGGTGTATCACGGGGAGCGCGGATCGACGCGGATTTGGAGCCTGAGCACCAAAACGTCGCTAGGGTATTTGTAAAAAACCTTTGCAACAAAACCGGCATTAACCTGGCCGGCTTCGACGTCATCTTTGCGCCGGTCAAGGAACACATCAAGCCGCTGATACTTGAAATAAACTATTTTTTCGGCCGCCGTGGTCTGGGCGGCTCGGATGCGTTTTATGAAATTTTGAAAGGGGAAATTCGCGATTGGCTAAAGCAGGTATTAGGTAGGCAGGATAAATAAAATTTCAAAAGGTGAAGACAAAAAGTGTTTGGTGTTTAGTTTTTAGTGTTTAGATTGAAAATAAGAAAGCTGCATCAGCTTTTGAATCACTAAACACTAAACACCAAATACTAGACACACTCGCTAAAAGGAAACCAAAAAATAAAACCTCTCCGTGCCCTCTGTGACTCAAGCGACCAAAGGGAGCGGGTGTGAAATAACCATGAAAAAAAGAAAATCCATAGACCCATTTGCCTACAATCTGGAAGAAGCGGACCTAAAGCGCGAACGCCGCAAGGCCCGGGAGCTGCGGGAGTCCCAGTGGTGGAAGCGCCGGGTGGCCAAAGGCAAATGTTACTACTGCGGGAGCACAACCCCGCCCAAAGCGCTGACCATGGATCACATTGTCCCGATTTCACGCGGCGGCAAAAGCACCCGGGGCAACGTGGTGCCCTGCTGCAAAACCTGCAACAACGCCAAAAAACAACTCCTGCCAATGGAGTGGGAAGAATATCTCGACAAAGCCCGCTCAAAGGCGCGCGACCTAAAATAACAAGAGCGTTAAAAGAAAGGGGACGTCCGTGACATTTGGACATTTGGCGTTCTCCGAATCAATTTGTCATCCGATTCGAAATGTCAATATGTCACGGACGTCCCCTTTATCCCGTGTTGGTACTGCGCACATAATGGTAGGCCAGCAACTCACTGTGTTCTTCGATCCGGTCCGGGTAGAGGGCTTCTATGGCGGTTCCGACCTGTTCATGAATTTCTTTTCTCCTCTTGAGAAGTAAACTGTCATAGGCA